>NZ_BAAHNO010000020.1:0-56891 GCF_054656615.1 Arthrobacter sp. AD-310
GCGCCGGCGCTGCCGGAGCCGGCGCCTTGGGAGCCGGTGCCTTGGGCGCGGCGGGGCCGGGAGCCGGGGTTGACGGGCGGGCTTCCGGAGCGGGAGCAGGCGCCTTGGGTGCGGCTGCGGGTGCTGCGGTCTTGGCAGCAGCGTCCGGGAAGGCGTTGCGCAGCTTGCGCACGACGGGGGCCTCAATGGTGGAAGAGGCGGAGCGAACGAATTCGCCCAGTTCCTGCAGTTTCGTCACTGCATCTTTGGAAGTGATACCGAGCTCTTTGGCGAGCTCATGTACGCGGACCTTGGCCACATTTCTCCTGTCTCGGTCCGCACCGAGCCAGGCACGAACCGTCTACTTCTTACTGCGGGCCCCGGCCGCGAATGCGGCAGTTGGGCCCATTGCAGAGCGCAACAAAGTTGTCATCGTTACGCACTCATCGCTGGGAACTCATCGGGTTTCCATCAGATTTCTGACCCGCTTTCAGGTTGGACGGTAGGTGTCGCAGCCACCGGGGCGTCCGCGACGTTCGGGCCTGACGTGATCCGGCGTTCAACGGCAGCGGTCCCGGTTGCACCCCGAAGGGCGCGTCCGAAAGCCCGCCGCTTGATTGCCAGGGCCAGGCACGATTTGCTGGGATGCAGCCATGCACCCCGGCCAGCCATCCGGCGTCGTTCATCCACCAGGACCGCGGTTGATCCGCTGCCTTCGGCGACGAGCCGGAGTAATTCAGACCGCAACCCCTTCTTCCGGCATCCGATGCAGGTGCGTTCCGGCTGACTCCCGCTGGTAGGTACTGCTGCCACGGTCATCGTCCTGACGTTCAATCTGCTGGCCAGAGGCGGGCCGCTCCCCTGCACAGGGAGGACTCACCGCAGGCACACGGCTGCCGGCCGTTAGGCGCGGCCCTATCTATTCTAGCCCCTTTTAGCCTTTTCGCCCGAACCGCCGGCCACTCCCGGCGTGGCAGGATCCGTTGGGGAAGCGGGTCAGTTTTCCTTTGCCGCGGCGGCGTCGGAAACGATGTCGATGCGCCAGCCGGTCAACTTCGCGGCGAGGCGGGCGTTCTGGCCCTCCTTGCCGATGGCCAGCGACAGCTGGTAGTCGGGGACCACCACTCGGGCGGAGCGGGTGGCCTCATCGGTAATGGTGACGGAATTCACGCGCGAGGGCGAGAGTGCGCTGGCGATGAAGGTGGCGGGATTCTCGCTGAAGTCCACGATGTCGATCTTTTCGTCGTTGAGTTCAGTCATGACGGCGCGGACACGGGAACCCATTTCGCCGATGCAGGCGCCCTTGGCGTTGATGCCCGGGACGTTCGCCTTGACGGCAATCTTGGTGCGGTGGCCTGCTTCGCGGGCCAATGCCACGATCTCGACGGAGCGGTCGGCAATCTCTGGCACCTCGAGTTCGAAGAGCTTGCGCACGAGGCCGGGGTGGGACCGGGACAGCGTAACGGAGGGGCCCTTCGAGCCGCGGTGGACGTCGATGACCAGGGCACGGAGCCGGTTGCCGTGGACGTACTTCTCCCCCGGGACCTGCTCGGGCGGCGGCAGCAGGGCCTCCACGGTGCCAAGGTTGACCTGGACCATGTGCGGGTTGTGGCCCTGCTGGATGGTGCCGGCCACAAGCTCGCCTTCACGGCCCTTGAACTCGCCAAGCACGTTGTCGTCCTCGACGTCTCGCAGGCGCTGCAGGATGATCTGCCGTGCCGTGCTGGCCGCGATACGCCCGAAGCCCTCCGGAGTGTGTTCGAACTCGCCGATCGGGGCGCCGTCGTCGTCCAGTTCCACAGCCCAGATGGTCACGTGGCCGCTCTTGCGGTCCAGCTCGGCGCGGGCCTTTTCGAAGGCGCCGGGAGACTTGTGGTAGGCCACCAGGAGCGCCTGCTCGATGGTGGGGATCAGGAGGTCCAGCGGGATTTCACGCTCACGCTCCAAAAGTCTCAGTGCGCTCATGTCAATATCCATCAGGCCTCCTCAGAAGGTCCATTGTGTCCAGGTTCCAGACCGTCCTCGTTGAGGTGGCTGAATTCGATCTCGACTTTTCCGCTGCGGATCCTGTCGAAAGGAAGTTTGACGGGATCGCCCTGCCGGGGCTTCATGCCCTTCTTGACGGCGATCTCGGGGATGATTGTGACGCCCCCTTCGTCAACGGCCTGGATGCGGCCGGTGACGTTTTCACCCTGGATGACGTTGACCTTCACCATCCGGCCCCTGGCACGGTGCCAGTGACGCGGCTCGGTCAGCGGCCGGCCCACCCCGGGCGAGGAAACTTCAAGATCGTAAGGGCGGCTGTCCAGCCCCGGATCGTTGTCCAGGACATCGGAGAGGACCTTGGAGATGTCTGCGATGACGTCCAGGCTCACACCGCCGGTTTCCTCCTGCGGCAGGTCCACGACGACGTGGACCACCCGGTGGGAGCCAGCGACGTTGATTTCGACGTCCTCAAGGTACAGGCGGTTTGCCTGGACCGAGGGTTCGAGGAGGGCCCGGAGCCGGGCAGCTTCCGGATTGTGCGCCGCTGCGGACCCATTCCTACCGGTTCCGGTGTGGTCTGGTGAAGCCGTGGCTTCTGCATTGCTCACGATGCCGGCCGCCTCCCTATAGATGATGTGGTGTTTACTAGCGTAGCTACTTTACCGGCTGAGTGAAGGACGGAATTCCCCCTGCGGCGTGACACCATGGTCTGTTGTGAACGACGACAACCAGGAAAACCGCCCGCGAATCGGCCCTTTCCGGTACGTCGTCCTGGGCCTGGCTGCATTGCTGGTCCTCAGCCTCGGATTCGCGCTGATCCCCGCCGATCCGCCGGTGCCGGCTCCCCCGCCCTTCACCGAACAGGCACGTGCCGCGGCCTTTGACGATGCCATGGAGCTCCGCGCGGCCGCCCGTCAGCTTGGCGCGGGCGCCGGCGCCGGCGCAGCTTCCCCCAGCGTCCAACCCGCCGTGGATGAAATTGTGAGTTTGCTGACGTTCCAGGCCCGGGCGTTGCTGGCCCCCAACACCCCGACTAGCGGTGCCCCGACCAATGCGGCCCCGGATAACGGCGCGGCGGCGGATTCTCCGACTGCGCCTTCCACACCGCCCGCCCAATCAGCGACGCCGTCCGCTGCTCCCATAATGGCCGTTCCCGAATTGGCCGCCGCCCTGGCAGCCAGCGGGAGCAAGCGGCTGAAGGATGCTGAAACGGCCGACGGCGGCATGGCCCGCCTGCTCGCAGGCGCAGGTACGGCGCAGGTCCTTGCCGCCCGCGGGCTGGCCGCCGCCGCCGGCGCACCGGATCCCTTCCCCGCCGTCCCTGACATCCCTCTCCCTGAAATCCCCGTACGCGGGACTTCCACCAGCCCAGCGCCGGAAACTTCCCCGGCTTCCGGAACAACCGGCACGGCAGCCGCGCAAGCTGCCTGCACCGCCCCCGCGAGCGACACCGCCGCTGCTCCTTCAGCTACAGCTGCTGCAGCTGCCGCCGGTCCGGCGGGACCGGGCCGCGTCCTGGCCGCGGTGGCCGCCGCTGAACACGAGGCGGTCTACGCCTACCAGGCGGCCGTGGTGCGGCTGCCTCCGGACGCGGCCGGCCCGGCGTCGGACTTCCTGCGGGGCCACCGGGAACTCGCTGAGGATGCGGAAGTGCTCACCCGGCGCGCCTGCGGCCACCTCCCCCCGCAACAGCCGGGCTACGTCCTGACTCCGGCGTTCCTTGCAGATCCCGCCACAGGGCTGGCCCGGCTGGAAGAAGGAACCCTGGCCGTCCTGGGCGATGCCGTGGCCATGACCGGCGGCACCAGCCGCGCCTGGGCCCTGGCAGCCCTTCAGGCCGCCGCCGCACGGGCCGCCCATTGGGGTGGGGACCCCGGTTTCCTGCCTGGATTAGCCCTGGACCCGGCGGAGTTGCCCGGCCTTCCAGCAGCCACGTCACCGGCCACAAAGCAGGCCCCACCACCCGCGGCATCAGCGTCCACAGATGGACCCTGACGCAACCCGGAACTCTCCGGAGCGGTAGTTCCACCCCGACCGGCAGCATGGGTTGAACCGCCAGGGTGGCATTGAGGCAGGGCTGATGGTTTGCTGAAGGCATGGATGCACACGAACCCTCCGAAACGGTGGGAACCGGCGCTTCCGCGGAACTCAGCCGGCACCTCCAGGCGGAACCCCACGGCAATGACCTCGCCCACCGGCTGAACTGGCTGCGTGCGGGAGTCCTCGGAGCGAACGATGGCATCGTTTCTGTTGCCGCGATTGTGGTGGGCGTTGCCGGGGCAACCTCCGATGCCGGCCCCATCCTCGCCGCGGGAGCTGCCGGGCTGGTCGGCGGGGCGGTGTCCATGGCGCTGGGCGAGTACGTTTCGGTGAGCAGCCAGAGCGACAGCCAGCGTGCCCTGATCGAGAAGGAACGCCGGGAACTCGCCGACGAACCGGAAGCAGAACTGGCTGAGCTCACAGCGCTGTATCTCGCCAAGGGCCTTAGCCCGGAGACGGCCGGAAAAGTGGCCGAAGAGCTGACCGCGCACAACGCCCTTGAGGCGCATTTGTCGGCGGAGCTCAACATCCAGGAGACCGACATCGTCAGCCCGTGGCATGCCGCGTTCGCGTCGGCCATCGCCTTCACCGCGGGTGCGGTCCTGCCGATGCTGGCCATCCTGCTTCCACCACCCGGAATCAGGGTCCCAGTGACCTTCGCCGCGGTCCTCGCGGCCCTGGCCCTGACAGGCGCGGTGGGCGCCTGGATCGGCGGTGGTTCGAAGGTGAAGGCGGCTGTCCGGGTGGTCGCCGGCGGTGCGCTGGCACTGGCAGCAACGTTCGCCATCGGCAACCTGCTCGGCGCCTCAGGCGTGGTCTGACCCCTTCCGTGCCGGGCCGGTCCTGACACACCGCGCAGCCCTGGCGGCGGTGGAGGCCACTAGGCTGATCGGATGAGCCAGCCAGCCCTTCCCATTCCTCCCGGCCTTACCGCCCGCTACCGCCGGACAACCGGGGGCCGGGCGTGGCTGGCCTCGCTGCCGGGCCTGATCAGGGACCGGCTCGCGCACTGGCGCCTCGAGCCGGACCTGCCCGCCGGGAGCCTTCCCTGGAACGGCCACGGCGCCGTGGTGGTTCCGGTCCGGCAGCCGGACGGATCCCCCGCCGTCCTCAAGATCGCCTTTCCCCATCATGAGGCCCGGATGGAACGGCACGCCCTCGCCCTGTGGCAGGGGCACGGGGCGGTAACCCTGCTCGCAGCAGACATGGAAACCTGCGCAATGCTCCTCGAACGCCTGGACGCCGACAGCTCGCTCTACACCGTGCCGATGGATGACGCCGCGGTGGTCTGGGGCGGGCTTGTCCGGCACCTGGGCGTGGTTCCGGACCACCGGCCGCAATGGCGGGAATTCGAGCACATTGCGGCGCGTGCCGAGCAGTGGAGTGACGAGCTTCCTGCCGACTGGGAACAGCTGGGGCGCCCGTTTCCGCGCTGGCTGCTGGAAGCGGCACTTGAGGTGTGCCAGACCCGGGGCGCGGTGGGGCGGCGCTCGGGCCGGGATGTCCTGGTCCACACGGACCTGCATTTCCTCAATGTCCTCGCGCGGCCCGGGTCCGGAGATGGGCGGCCGACGGCGGCAGGCTACGCCGCGATTGATCCCCAGCCGATGGTCGGCGAGGCGGAGTTCGCGGTGGCACCGCTGCTGTGGAACCGGCTCGGGGACCTTCCGGCCAGCGATGCGGCGGGTGGGCTGCTGCGCCGCTGCACCGCCTTCAGCGCGGCGGCGGGACTGGACGGGGAGGCTGCGCGGCAGTGGGCCCTTGTGCGTGAAGTTGCCAACGCGTTGGGCTGCGCCGGAGAGTCCGGCCATGAGGGCGACCTGGCACGTTCACTCTGGGTTGCCAGCACACTCGCCGGCCGGACTTTGGAGGGACTGCCGCCGGCGCATGCCCTGCCCGAACCCGGAGCAGGCAGCCAGGGGCAGGCCGGCAGGTAGGAAGGTTCAGCTGCTGCGGACGGCGGCCAGGGCGGAGCTGACGGCAGCCACCGCGGTGCGGACCTCCCCGCCGGCCGTGCGCCAGTTGCTGACCGACACCCTGAGCACGTCCCGGCCGCGCCACCGCGAGCCCGACATCCACACCCGGCCGTCTCCGATGATGCGGGCCGTCACAGCGCGTGTGGTGGCATCATCGCCGAACGCCACGCACACCTGGGTGTACCCGACGTCGTTGAGCACCTCCACACCGTCCAGTCCAGCCAGTCCTGCGGCGATCTCCGACGCGGCCGCGGCCAGGCCCCGGACCTGCGCGGCCACCCCTTCACGGCCGAGGCTCTTAAGGGCTGCCCAGACCGGCACGCCGCGGGCCCGGCGGGACAGTTCCGGGACCTTCTCGAACGGGTCGCCCGGACCCTCGGCGTCGTGCACCAGGTAGCTGGCGTGCAGGCCCATGGCGGAACGGAGTGCCGCGGCGTCCCGGACAATGGCGATACCGCAGTCGTAGGGCACATTCAGGGTCTTGTGGGCGTCAGTACCCCACGAGTCGGCCCCGGCAAAGCCGGCGGTCAGGTGCCGAAGCTCCGGTACGGCCGCTGCCCAGAGTCCAAACGCGCCATCGACGTGGACCCAGGCACCGTGGCGTTTCGCGACGGCGACCGCCTCGGTGAACGGATCGAACGCGCCCGAATGCAGGTTGCCTGCCTGCAGGCACACCAAGGCAGGGCCCTCGCCCTGCTGGAGCGCCGCGTCGAGTGCTGCCGGGAGTAGGCGTCCCTGTCCGTCCGCGTCCACGATGTGCGGACTGCCAAGACCCAGGTACCGCAGGCCCAAATCCACGGTGTCGTGGCGTTCCCTGCCGACGAAGCAGCGGATCCGTGGCGCACCGGACAGGCCGTCGCGGTCCAGGTCCCATCCCGCGTCTGCCAGCAGCCGCCACCGGGCCGCCGCCATGCCGGTGAAATTGGCCATCGTGGCCCCGGTGACGAAGCCGACGTCGGAGCCGGCAGGCAGGCCCAGCAGTTCCAGGAGCCAGCCGCCCGCGCTTTCCTCAATGGCTGCAACGGCCGGCGTGGCGTAGCGAAGACCGGCGTTCTGGTCCCAGGCGCTGACGAGCCAGTCCGAAGCGAGGGCCGCCGGCAGGGTGCCACCGATGACCCAGCCAAAGAAGCGGCCTGACGGCATGGCCATCAGCCCCGGTTCTGCCTCCCGTGCCAGGAACCCGACCACCTCCTCGGGCGGTGTGCCATGGAGTGGAAGGGGGCCGCCAAAGATTCCGGCGAGGTCATGGGCCGCTGCGCGTGGCCCGACCGGCCGGTCCGGAAGGCTGTGCAGCCATGCCGTGGCGTGCTTCGCCGCTGCGGACAGGGCGCGGCCGTAGGCGTCGTCGTGCTCGGACATAACTGCATGGTACGCCCGGCAGCGCCGCGCCATCAGGGGGCTTCCTCCCCTGCCGGAAGCAGCGGGTCAGGCGAAGTTTTCCTGCCAGATGTCGTAGCCGAGTTTGATGATGAGCGCAGCCACCACCACCAGGAACACGAAGCGGACAAAGCTGCTTCCCTGCTTCACTGCCGTCCGGGCGCCCAGGTAGCCGCCAGCCATGTTGGACGCCCCCAGCAGCAGGCCCAGCCCCCACAGGATGGATCCGTGCGGCATAAAGAACAGCAGCGCTCCGGCGTTGGTCGCCATGTTGACGATCTTTGCCTTGGCGCTGGCCTCCAGGAAGGCGTAGCCCATGGCCGACACCAGGGCGATCACCAGGAAGGACCCCGTGCCCGGGCCGATCAGCCCGTCGTAGAAACCGATGGCGGCACCGATCAGGCATGCCACCACGTAGTGCTTGTGCCCGTCGTGCCGCAGGGCGGTGATGTCTCCAACGTTGGGCTTCAGCGCGGTGAAAAGCGCGACGGCGACCAGCGCCGCCACGATGATGGGCTTGAAGACGCTGGCGGGCAGGGACGCCGCAAGCACCGCGCCCCCGAAGCTTCCCGCCAGCGCGATCACCGCCATGGGCAGCGCTGTCCTCAGGTCAGGGCCCACGCGGCGGTAGTACGTGGCGGCGCTGGTAGCCGTGCCGAAGATGGACCCCAGCTTGTTGGTGGCCAGGGCCTGGACCGGGGTGATCCCGGGGACCAGCAGCAGGGCGGGGAGCTGGATCAGCCCGCCCCCGCCCACCACTGCATCCACCCAGCCGGCAGCGAAACCTGCCAGTACCAGGAGGAGGAGTGTTGTCAGCTCAAGGGATTCAAGCCCAAAACCCACGGGGCGGATCAGCTGTTGCGGACGGCGTTGACCACGTAGTCAACGGCCTTGTCTACCGCCACGTTCTCGGCTTCGCCCGTTCGGCGGTCCTTGATTTCCACCACACCGTCCACCAGGCCGCGGCCTACAGCCAGGATGGTGGGCACGCCCAACAGTTCGGCGTCGCCGAACTTCACACCCGGCGATACCTTGAAACGGTCGTCGTAGATCACCTCGAGGCCGGCCGCTTCCAGATCCTCGGAGAGCTGCCCTGCTGCAGCGAAGATCTCGTCGCCCTTGCCCACGGCCACCACGTGGACGTCGGCCGGTGCTACTGCCCGCGGCCAGACCAGGCCCTTGGCGTCGTGGTTCGACTCGGCCAGGGCGGCAACCGCACGGGTGACGCCCACACCATAGGAACCCATGGTCACGGTAACCTGCTTGCCGTTCTGGTCCAGCACCTTCAGGTCCAGGGCTTCGGCGTACTTCCTGCCGAGCTGGAAGATGTGGCCCATTTCGATGCCGCGGGCGGTCTCCAGTGGGCCGGACCCGTCGGGGGCGGGGTCGCCGGCACGGACCTCGGTGCATTCGATGACGCCGTCCCAGGTGAAATCGCGTCCGGCAACCAGGCCGTAGACGTGCTTGCCGGCCTCGTTGGCGCCGGTGATCCAGGTGGTCCCGCTGACAACGCGGGGGTCCACGAGGTACAGCAGCTTCGCCGCCCCTTCCGAGCCGAGCAGTGCCTGGTCCAGGGACATGCCGGGACCGAGGTAGCCCTTCACGATCAGCGGGTGCTTCTTGAGGTCTTCCTCGCCGGCGGCTTCCAGTCCGATCTCGCCTGCCACGGGCAGGAAGGCACCGATGTTCGCTTCAACACGCTTGAGGTCCACGGCCCGGTCACCCGGGACGCCCAGCACAACGAGCTGCCGCTCTCCGGTGGGGAGGGTGACGGCGAGGACCACGTTCTTCAGGGTGTCTGCGGCGGTCCAGGCCGCCCCGTCAGTGCGGGGGCTGATCTGGTTGGAAGCTGCCACCAGGGTCTCGATGGTGGGCGTGTCCGGGGTGTCCAGGACTTCCGCGGGCGGGGCGTCGCTGAAGTCGATGTCGGCGGGCACCACGGTGGTGACGGCTTCCACGTTGGCAGCGTACCCGGCAGCGGAGCGGACGAACGTGTCCTCGCCAATCTCTGTGGGGTACAGGAATTCCTCACTCTTGGACCCGCCCATCGCACCTGCCGTCGCGGCCACCGGGACCACTTCCAGTCCGAGCCGCGCAAAGATCTTGAGGTAGGCGGCGCGGTGGGCGGCATAGCTGGCGTCCAGGCCGGCCTCGTCAACGTCGAAGGAGTAGGAATCCTTCATGATGAACTCGCGTCCGCGGAGCAGGCCTGCCCGGGGGCGGGCCTCGTCGCGGTACTTGTTCTGGATCTGGTAGAGGCTCAGGGGCAAGTCCTTGTACGAGGAGTACAGGTCCTTCACCAGGAGGGTGAACATTTCCTCGTGGGTGGGTGCCAGCAGGTAGTCGGCGCCCTTGCGGTCCTGCAGCCGGAAAAGACCTTCGCCGTATTCGGTCCAGCGGTTGGTGGCCTCGTAGGGCTCCCGGGGCAGCAGCGCCGGGAAGTGAACTTCCTGGGCGCCGATGGCTGCCATTTCCTGCCGGATGATTTCTTCGACCTTACGGAGCACGCTCAGGCCCAGCGGGAGCCAGGTGTAGATGCCGGGGGCCGCGCGGCGGATGTAGCCGGCGCGGACCAGGAGCTTGTGGCTGGGCACCTCGGCGTCGACGGGATCTTCACGCAGGGTGCGCAGGAAAAGCTGGGACATTCTAAGGACCACGGGTGGTATCCGTTTCTGGGGTAGTGCTGGATCAGCAGGGCCGGACGAATTTGTCTGGGTACTAATCTACCGGCACCCGGCCGCGTGGCCGGACCCCGTCCTGCGCCGCCGAACAGTTCCAGCGCCGGACACAGTAGAGCCACGCCCGGAATAACAAAGCCCCTGGCCCCCCAGTTGAGGCTGGTCATCGCATCCGGGCGTGGCTCAACGCCGTTATCGCCCAAGTACTGGTGAGGACTGGTGAGACCGCCCAAACCACTCCAGCGCAGCTAGATCGAACCTATGTGATGGCGGGCACGTTGACAAGTATTTTTCGTATACGGACCCGTTGACCAGCAACGGCGGGGGGCCTAATTTTAATTCATCAGGCGATGAATTAGCGGGGCCAGCCGGCTCCGGGAGCCTGCCATTTCCGCGGAGGCGGCCATGTCCCACGCAGCGGTTGAACCCGATGACAGGCAGTCCGCGGCCGTAGCGGCCAAGGGCGTGACCGTGATCCGCGGCAGAAACCCCATCCTCCGGAACCTGGACTTCACCATCCCCGAACGGCGCATCACCGGCCTGCTGGGTCCGTCCGGGAGCGGCAAAACCACCCTGATGCGTTCCATCGTGGGGGCCCAGCACATCACGTCCGGGGAAATGCGGGTCCTGGGCCTCCCCGCCGGGAGCTCCCCGCTGCGGCACCGGATAGGCTACGTGGCCCAGTCCCCCAGCGTGTACCCCGACCTGAGCGTGGAAGCCAATGTCCGCTATTTCGGATCCATGCACCACACAAGCAAAGCCGACGCGGCTCAGGCGATTGCCGCCGTCGGACTTGACCAACACGCCCGCCGGAAGGCCGGGGACCTGTCGGGCGGCGAGCTCAGCCGCGTGTCGCTGGCCTGCGCACTGGTGGCGCGCCCCGCGCTGCTGGTGCTGGACGAGCCCACCGTGGGCCTGGATCCCGTCCTGCGCGCGGATCTGTGGGATCGCTTCCGGTCAATGGCGAGGGCGGGAACCACATTGCTGGTCTCGAGCCATGTGATGGAGGAAGCCAGCCACTGCCACACACTCCTGCTTTTGCGGGAGGGGATGCTGCTGGCCCGGCTGACGCCCGGGGAACTGGGCAGGCGGGGGCGCAGCAGCGACCTTGAGAAGGCCTTCCTCACCATCATCCGCGAATCCGCGGACGGTGCCGGCGCCGTTGCCGGTGGCGGTGGCGGTGCGCCAGCAGAGCCCACCGGTCCGCGGCGGGCGGCAGGAAGGAGCGCCCGGTAATGGATGCCAGGATGCTCCTAGCCACTGCCCGCCGGGTCCTGGACCAACTGTGGCATGACCACCGCAGCATCGCCATGATCCTGGTGGTCCCCGCGCTGCTGCTGACCGCGGTGTATTTCCTCTACGAGAACGAGGTTCTTCCGCCGGGAGCACCCCGGACCTTCGACCGGGTAGGCCTGATGATGCTGGCGATCTTCCCGTTCGTCGTTATGTTCCTGGTCACCTCCATCACGATGCTCCGGGAACGCACCTCCGGGACGCTGGAACGCCTGCTGACGACCCCCGTTCACAAGGCGGACCTCCTCTTCGGGTACGCCCTCGCCTTTTCCATCATGGCGGCGCTGCAGTCCCTGGTGGCGACGGCGGTCGCGTACTGGATTTTCGACCTGGATATCGAGGGGCCTCCGGGCTTTGTGGTGATGATTGCCGTCATCAACGCCGTCCTGGGCGTGGCGCTGGGCCTGTTGTGCTCGGCCTTCGCCCGCACGGAGTTCCAGGCGGTGCAGTTCATGCCGGTGGTGGTGGTGCCGCAGATCCTGCTGTGCGGGCTGTTCGTGCCCCGCGACCGGATGAACGACGTCCTGGAGTCCATTTCCAATGTGCTTCCGCTGACGTTCTCCGTGGATGCGCTGCAGGAAATCGCGGCCAATACCGAAGCCACGGAGCAGCTGTGGCAGGATGCCGGCACCATGGCAGCCATCGTCGTCGGCGTCCTGGTGCTCGCGTCCCTCACCCTGCGCAGGCGCACCGCGTGACAAGCGCCGGTCACAGTGCCGCCGGGACCAGGCGGGGACGCCGGGGCGGGTCAGCCGCTTCCCGGGAGGACATCCTCGATGCCGCCAGGAAGCTGTTCGCAGAGCACGGGTTCGAGGGGACAAGCCTCCGCCGGATTGCCCGGGCGGCGGGTGTGGACCCGGGCATGATCCACCACTTTTTCGCCGGCAAGGACGAGCTCTTCGCGCTCAGCGTGGAGCTGCCGGCGGATCCGGAGCAGGTGTTGTCGGGGGTGGCCGGCTCCGACCCCGGAGGGCGTGCCGAATTGGTCGTCCGCGCCGTTCTGGGCCTGTGGGAAAGTCCCGCGCAGCCGGCCCTGCTGGCGTTCCTCCGTGGAACGCTGGGGTCCACGGCGAAGACCGCGTTGATCCGGCACATGGTGAACCGCGCCGTCATCAGCCGGATCATGGCAGGCATTCCGGGCACACCCGCCGAGGTGGCGCTGCGGGGCGACCTGGTGGCAACCCAGATGGTGGGGCTGATGATGGTCCGCTACGTGGTCCGGCTCGAGCCGCTTGCCTCCGCCGCCCCCGAGGAAGTTGTCAGGCTTGTGGCACCCAACGTGCAGAGATACCTGACCGGCGACCTACTTGAGCAGGGCGGCGGCTGAGTCGAGGAGGGCGCCTGCCTGGGCCACGGACTCCGCGTCGCTCGTTCCGCCGGAGGCAACGGCAGTCAGCACAACACCCTGCTGGACGGCCTGGGCCGTGATGATGGACTGCACCTGGCCGTTGGGAAGCTGGCTTTCGGTGCGGTAGGCGGTGCTGCCGGCCAGTCCGCTTGCACCCTCAAGGGTTGTGATGGTGACAGGAACCTCCACGCCGGAAACCGACATGGTCATGTTTGCGCACATCTGCAGCTGGGCAGCCGGGTCGGCGACCTTCGCCAGGAGTTCATCGTTCAGTCCGGAGAGCAGGGACAGCGCTGTGACCGCTCCGGTGGCGGTGTCGGCGCTGACGCCCACGGCCATCGCCGCCCCATCCAGGGCCGGAACCGAGCTGGAGGCAGCGAGTTCCTTGCACTCCGCCGGCGCAACGTCGATGGAGGCCATCATGCCCTTGGACTGTTCCAGGGCCGCAGCCAGTTCGGTCTCCGGCATCACGGTCAGCCTGCGGTCCGCGGAGTCGCGCAACTGGCGTACGACAGCGGCGAGTTCGGCGTTGGTGTAGGTCTTGGCTACCGGAGTGGGCGTGGGTGTGGGTGTGGGTGTGGGCGTGGGCGAAACCGTTGCCGTTGCTGCTGGTGAAGGGCCGTTCGCCGGGGCTGCTGAAGGGCCTGCGCAAGCAGGAAGCGTGATGGCAAGCAGGGCAGCGGCCGCAAAGGATCCCAGCAAAGACGTTTTCAATTTTCCCCCAATATTCTGATGCCGGCCCGCGGTGGCGGCTAGAAGAGAACTGTAGCGAATGTCCCCGTCTGGCGGAACCCAACGCGCTCGTAGGTGGACCGCGCCCGGACGTTGAAGCCGTTGACGTAGAGGCTGGTGATGGGCGCCAGCTTTTGTGCCTGCTCCACGACGGCGGACATGTATCCGGCACTCAATCCCTGTCCACGGTAGAGAGGGTTCATCCAGACGCCCTGGACCTGTGTGACGTCGGCGGTGACCGCACCCAGTTCGGCCTTGAACACCACCTCGTGGGCGTCGTTGAGATGGACCAGGGAATAGCCCTGCCGGATGAGGCCTTCCACCCGGCGGCTGTAGAACTCCCGTCCGCCGAGGAAAGGCGAGTAGCCGACTTCCTCCTCGAACATGGCGGCACAGGCAGGGAGGATGCGGTCGAAATCGGCAAGGTTTCCCAGGCCAAGCCCCGGATTCGGGTCCACGCGGGGCGGCCCGTCGATGACCATCAGGGGCTGGTCATCGCGCACCTCGTGTGCCCGGTGGCCCAGCTCCATCAGTTCGGCGTAGAGGGCGAGGACCGCGTCCGCCGGGCCGAACGCCGAAGCGTACCGCCGGCCGGACCTGTTGGCTGCGTCGGCCACGGCGCCTGCCAGCACGGGATCGAGCTGGACCGGGACCAGGTTGGCACCGGCCCAGCACGCACCCACCAGGACGCCGTCGTCGAACACGCCGATGATGCCGGCACCGCCGCTGGTGGGAGCGGCCGTGCCGGCGGCGCGCAGGTGGGCAAGGATGAACACGTTGGCCACCGGATCCTGCTGTGCCAGCAGCTTCAGCGCCTCGGTGTCGTGGCTGTCCAGCGTGCGGACTGACAGTCCCGCCGGATCAGGAACGTCCTTACGAGACGCTAACCACGGGGCTACCCTTGACAGCATCTTCGCCATCGGCCTCCCCCATCTCTTCCGCGATACGCATGGCCTCTTCGATCAGTGTCTCAACAATCTGGCTCTCGGGGACAGTCTTGATGACTTCGCCCTTCACAAAGATCTGGCCCTTGCCGTTTCCGGAAGCCACGCCCAGGTCCGCTTCGCGTGCCTCGCCTGGTCCGTTCACCACGCAGCCCATGACTGCCACGCGCAGCGGGATCTCCATTCCTTCCAGCCCCGCGGTAACCTGCTCCGCCAGCGTGTACACGTCCACCTGGGCGCGGCCGCAGGAGGGGCAGGACACGATTTCGAGCTTGCGCGGGCGCAGGTTGAGGGACTGCAGGATCTGGTTGCCCACCTTGATTTCCTCGACAGGCGGGGCCGAGAGGGAAACGCGGATGGTGTCGCCGATCCCCCGGGACAGCAAAGCGCCGAAGGCGGTGGCGGACTTGATGGTGCCCTGGAACGCGGGGCCGGCCTCGGTGACGCCGAGGTGCAGCGGCCAGTCACCCTTCTCGGCCAGCATCTCGTAAGCCGCGACCATGACCACGGGATCGTTGTGCTTGACGGAGATCTTGAAATCGTGGAAGCCGTGTTCCTCGAACAGGGAGGCTTCCCAGACTGCAGACTCGACCAGGGCCTCGGGGGTGGCCTTGCCGTACTTCTTGAGGATGCCGGGCTCCAGCGAGCCGGCATTCACGCCGATCCGGATGGAGGTGCCGTGGTCGCGGGCGGCAGCAGCGATTTCCTTGACCTGGTCGTCGAACTTGCGGATGTTGCCGGGGTTCACGCGGACGGCCGCGCATCCGGCCTCAATGGCCGCGAACACGTACTTGGGCTGGAAGTGGATGTCCGCGATCACCGGGATCTGCGACTTCCGCGCAATGATGGGCAGCGCCTCGGCGTCGTCCGCGGAGGGGCAGGCGACACGGACGATGTCGCAACCGGAAGCGGTCAGCTCAGCGATCTGCTGCAGGGTGGCGTTGATGTCGGTGGTGGGCGTGGTGGTCATCGACTGCACGCTGATGGGGAAGTCCGAACCAACACCCACCGAGCCGACCTTGATCTGGCGCGTTTTACGCCGCGGGGCGAGGACGGGTGGCGGGGCTGACGGCATTCCCAGGCTGACCGAGGTCACGTGGACTCCTAGAGGTAAAAGGAAACGGCTTAGGCGGCGAGGCCGGCGAGCATGCCGGTCACCGGAGACCATTCGGTGATGCGCGTCCCGGCGATGACGCCGGCAGCCGCGAACGGGTCCTGCTTGAGGATCGAGTGGAGGGCGGCTTCATCCGCCGCCTTGAAGATCAGCAGTGCGCCTGCGCCGTCACCGTAGGGTCCGCTGGCGAGGATGGCGCCGTCCTGCGCCAGGTTGCCGGTCCATTCCCGGTGTGCCGGCCGGGCCTCGTTCCGGGCCTCGGTGGAATCGGCGGCATAAACGTACTCAACGGCAAAAACTGTCATACGGCTACCCTATCGCCCCGGCGGCCCCGGCACCCATCTCCGGACAGCACGGGGCACCTGCCGGCGGGCGTTCCGCGGACGCCTAAGTGAGGAACGCAACCTTGACCGCGGCCGCGATACCGGCGGCCCAGAGCATCGAGGCCAGGGTGCCGATGATGAAGCGCTCGGCGGCCACCGGGGTCTCCTTCAGCTCCGCGAACCGGCCCAGGCCCTTGATGGCAACGATGTAGGCGATGGCTACAGGCTGTCCGGTAAGGATGGCAAGGCATACGCCCAGGCGCTCAAGGATGCCGATGATCGCCCCGCCGCGCAGGATCCGCTGGGTTGGAGCGGGCACGCCCGCCTGGCCAGTGTCCGACGGCGGCCGGTCGGTTTCCGCGGTCAGTTCGCCGTCCACCCGCTGGCCGGCCGGGTCCTGTGCCGCGGCCCTTGGCGGGCTGTCGACGGTGACGTCGGCGGACGGATCTTCCGTTGCGCGGCGGACCTGCTCTGCCGCCTTTGCCGCATCCGCCTTGTCATCGATCGTGCGGGCAAGTTTGAACACGAGCGCCGTAACCGGCCAGCCGCCGAACCCGGCGGCCAGCAGCGCGGCAGCTATCCAGAACGGGATCACCGGCCTCCTTCAGGGCTGACTTGGGCAATGCCGGCACGGGCATACTCCAGGAGCATGGCGGCCGCCGGCCTGGCAGCCCATTCTTCCTGCCAACCCGACCGCAGCACGGTACGGCTCACCGATTGCTCCGTAATTCCCAGTTCCTTGGCTACCTGCTTCTGGCTGCCGTGCTTTCCGGCGCCGCCCTGCAGTGCCCGCAGCCGGTCCACCACGCGCCACTGTGCCGCGGTGCGCTCCTGCACGAGCCGGCCCAGCAGCCGGAGCACCGCCTGGGCGTGGGAAGCGGCTGCCAGGCCTTCCGGGGTCGGGGCCCGGGTGGCATCAGGGACCATTGTGCCGCCGACCACCGACAGCGGAACCTGGCCGGCGGCGCTTTTTGCCAGTTCCACCGCCTTGCGGGCGGCAACGAAGCCGCTTCCGGAACCTTCCCGGGGGCTGCCGCCGGCGGCCAGATGCACAGAGCCGATTCCGATGCCAACGTACCAGTGCCCGTCCCGCAGGGCCGCAAGGGCGACATCAACCACCTGGTCCGGGTCGTCGACGACGCCCTGCAGCTCGTCGCCCACCGAGCGCTCGAAGAGTGCGGGCGTGCAGTCCGCCAGGGCGGCAATCAGCCCGGGTACCCGGTCGACGTCGGACGTACTGCCCCTTTGGTCGATGGTCAGAACGAACATATCATCAACCGTACGCGGCTGATTTCGGATAATCAATCGCAGGCGGCTGATTAGCGGATATCAGCCGCTGAAGGCTGATGTAGGCTCAGCCGAAAAGATTCACTGGTTTGACGATGTCCGCGTAGATAAGCAGCGCACTCATGCCCATGAGAAGGGCGGCAACCACGTAGGTGACGGGAAGCAGTTTGGCGATGTCGAAGGCTCCCGGGTCCGGCCTGCCAAAGAGGCGCGCAACCTGCCGCCGGACGCCTTCGTACAGTGCTCCGGCAACGTGCCCGCCGTCGAGCGGCAGGAGCGGGATGAGGTTGAAGACGGCGAGCGCAAAGTTAAGTCCGGCCAGGAGCCCGATGAGGGTGGCGACCCTGGACTGGAGCGGTATCTCCTCCATGGCTGCAACCTCACCTGCCACCCGGCCGACGCCCACCACGCTGATGGGTCCGTTGGGATCGCGCGGTTCCTCGCTGAAGGCAGCCTTCGCGACGCCCACCACGCGTGCCGGCAGGTTGAAGATGACGCCCGCAACCTGCCGGATGTTCTCCCCCGCCATCGGCAGGACGGACGACGCCGGCTGGGGCACCAGTTCGGTCTGCGCGCCGATGCCCAGGAAGCCTACGTCCTGGTAGAGGAGGGTGCCGGCGTCGTCCGTTGCCTGCCGGCCGTCCGGGCCGATGACGGGCCGGGCGGACAGGACCGGGGTCACGCTGGTGTCAAACGGCTTTCCGTCGCGTTCCACGGTCATGGCCACTTCGCGTCCGGCGGAGGCCCGGATCCATTCCGTGAGCTGGTCCCAGCTGGTGACCTCCCTGCCATCGAAGGCAGTGACTTTGTCATTGGGCTGGAGTCCGGCAGCGGCAGCAGGCGTCAGCCGGCAGTCGGCGGAGTCAGGGTCAACGGTTTCACCGGCGGCCACCTGGCACTTGGAGACATCGGAGATGGTGGTGGTCGCCGTCGCCATGCCGAATCCCATGAGGAGGACAGCGGTGAGCAGCAGGCCCAGGACCATGTTCATGGCCGGGCCGCCGAGCATCACAATGATCTTCTTCCATACGGGAAGCCGGTAGAAGACCCTGTTTTCGTCGCCCGGACCCACTTCCTCGTGCGCCATGGACCGGGCCTCCGTGGCGAGCGTCTGGAACATCCCGGTGCTGGAGGGACGGACGGAACCGTCCTCCTTGTTCGGCGGGTACATGCCGATCATGGATACGTACCCGCCCAGCGGTATGGCCTTCACGCCGTATTCAGTCTCGCCTTTCCGGCGGGACCAGAGGGTGGGGCCAAAGCCGATCATGTATTTGGTGACCCGCACCCTGAAAAGCTTGGCGGGGACCAGGTGGCCCACCTCGTGCAGCGCGATGGACGCAGCGATGCCAACCGCCACGAAGACGACGCCGAGGATGAAGAGGAGAACGGGAGTCAATTGCTGCTGCTTCCTAGAGACTGCTGACTGCTAAACGCTCATGCGCCCGGGCACGTGCCCAGCTCTCAGCATCGAGCACGGATTCCACCGTGAGCCGGGAAGAACCTGAATGTTCGCTGAGGACGCTGTCCACGGTGTCCACAATGTCGGTGAAGCGGATCCGGCCGGCGTGGAAAGCGGTGACGGCTTCCTCGTTGGCCGCGTTGAACACCGCCGGGAACGTGCTGCCCTGCCGGGCGGCCTCCTTGGCGAGGCTGACCGCCGGGAACGCCCCTGCATCCAGCGGCTCGAAAGTCCAGGTGGCAGCCTTTGTCCAGTCGCACGCGGCAGCGGCGTTGGGCACCCTGTCGGGCCAGCCGAGCCCCAGGGCGATGGGTAGGCGCATGTCCGGCGGTGAGGCCTGGGCGATGATGGAGCCGTCCACGAACTGGACCATGGAATGCACCACCGACTGGGGGTGGACCACTACGTCGATGCGGTCCAGGGGCACGTCGAAAAGCAGGTGCGCCTCGATCACTTCCAGGCCCTTGTTCACCAGGGTTGCCGAGTTGGTGGTCACCATGACGCCCATGTCCCAGGTGGGATGGGCCAGTGCCTCCTGCGGGGTGACGCCGTGCAGTTCTTCCCGGCTCCTGCCGCGGAACGGGCCCCCGGAGGCGGTGAGGATGAGTTTCTCCACTTCGCCGGCCGATCCGGCGCGCAGGCACTGGGCGATGGCCGAGTGCTCCGAATCCACGGGGACGATCTGGCCGTCGCTGGCGGCCGCTTTGACCAGTTCCCCGCCGACGATGAGGGATTCCTTGTTGGCCAGCGCCAGCGTGGCGCCGGACTGAAGGGCCGCCAGCGTGGGAGCCAGCCCGATTGAACCAGTGATCCCGTTGAGCACCACGTCGGCTTCGATCGCGGCGATCCGGGTGGAAGCATCGGGGCCGGAGATGATCTCGGGCCGGTAGCCGCCGCGGCCGGCGGCCGTCGCCGCGTCGGCGATGAGTGCCACAAGCCGGGCCGGGTCCCCGTCGGCGATGCCGACGGCGGCGGCCCCGGTGTGGACAGCCTGCTTTGCCAGCAGTTCCAGGTTCCCGCCGCCGGCGCTCAGGGCCACGACCTCGAAAAGGTGCGGGGCGCCGTCGACGACGTCAATCGCCTGGGTGCCGATGGAACCGGTGGATCCGAGGAGGACGATTCTGCGTGGCTGCATTGGTTAAGTATCCCGCACCGGCCGGGTCCGCTGTTCCTCCGCCCTCTTCTCCCCGGCCTGTGCCCTTGCGCCTTGTCCTGCCCGGCGTAACGTGGTTTTCGTGGACTGGCTGTCATGGTTCGATGCGCCGGAATACGAGTTTGCCCGGCAGGTGCTGCAGCGGGGTGTTGCCGCGCTGTACTTCGTGGCGTTCCTTTCCTCCCTCAATCAGTTCCCCGCGTTGCTCGGCGAGCGCGGCCTCCTCCCGGTCCCGGACTACCTGGCAGGTTTCAGCAGGCTGCGCCGGCCCACACTGTTCCGCTGGCGGTATTCCGACAGGCTGCTCCGGGCGGTCTGCGCGGCGGGCCTGGTGATCTCCCTTTTGCTGGTGGCCGGGATTCCACAAACGGGCCCGCCCTGGGTTCCGCTGATTGCCTTCCTTGCCTTGTGGCTGCTGTACATGTCCATCGTCAACGTGGGGCAGACGTTCTACGGCTTCGGCTGGGAAATGCTGCTCCTGGAAGCGGGCTTCACGGTGGCCTTCCTGGGTTCGGACCAGACGGACCCGCCCCGCACCATCCTCCTCCTGATCGTGTGGCTGGTGTTCCGGCTTGAGTTCGGGGCAGGAATGATCAAGATCCGTGGCGGGCGGGAATGGCGCGACCTGACAGCCCTCTACTACCACCACGAAACGCAACCCATGCCCGGGCCGCTGAGCAGGCAGGCGCATCTGCTGCCCAGGCCCCTGCACAAGGTGGAAGTGCTGGGCAACCATTTCGCCCAGCTGGTGGTGCCGTTCCTCCTGTTCGCACCCCAGCCTGTGGGCAGCGCGGCGGCGGCGGTCGTCATCGTGACGCAACTGTGGCTGGTGGCCTCGGGGAATTTCGCCTGGCTCAACTGGATTGCGATCGTACTGGCGTTCGCCGCGGTCAGCGATCCCGTGGCACACGCCGTGTTCCCGGCCATCCCGGTGGACTGGCACGGTGCGGCGGACCGGGAGACGCCGCTGTGGTGGCTGGCCATCACGCTGGCCGCGACCCTGCTGCTGCTGGTGCTGAGCTACTGGCCGCTGCGGAACCTCTTCTCGAGCAGGCAGCTGATGAATGCCAGCTTCAACCGCTGGCAGCTGGTGAACACCTATGGTGCGTTCGGCACGGTCACCAAACAGCGGATTGAGGTGGTGGTGGAGGGCACCCTCGGCGTGGAACCGGACGCCTCCTCCGACTGGCGCGAGTATGGTTTCAAAGGCAAGCCAGGGGACGTGCGCCGCATCCCGCGGCAGTGGGCGCCTTACCACCTGCGACTGGATTGGCTGATGTGGTTCCTGCCGCTGCGCACGGTGCATGAGGAGTGGTTCTACGAGTTCCTGGCCAAGCTGCTGGAAGCGGACAGGAAAACGCTGCGGCTCCTGCGCCATGACCCGTTCGACGGCGAGCCGCCCCGCTGGGTGCGCGTCCTCACCTACCACTACCGTTTCGCCACCCGGCAGGAGTTCCGCGAGACAGGGAACCGCTGGGTGCGGACGCTGCTGTCCCAGCCCATCCGCCCCATCTCCCTGCGCCGGTCCCCCGGGCAGCGGAGGTGAACCGCCAGCGGAGGTGAACTGGCGGCGCGGCACCGCCCGCCTGTCCTAGACGCCCTGCCCGGCCCTGCGGAGGACGGCCTCTGCGTGCTTGAGGATGGGCCCGTCGATCATCTTCCCGTTGTGCTGGAAGACGCCGGCCCCGGCAGCCCGGGCTGCCTCCAGCAGCGCCGCGGCGGCGGTGACGTCGGCTTCGGACGGCGCGTAGGCCCCCCGCACCACAGCGGCCTGGCTGGGGTGGATGCAGGCTTTGGCGCTGAACCCTGAGGCCACGGCATCAGCGGTTTCGGCGGCGAGCCCGTCGAGGTCCGGGATGTTCACGTAGACCGCGTCCACGGCTTCCTTTCCGAACGCCCGGGCCGCCAGCAGCACCGACGACCGCGCGTGCAGCGCAACGGCCCGGTAGCCGCCGTCGTCCGTCCGGCTGGACGTTCCGCCCAGCGTCGCCAGCAAGTCCTCGGCTCCCCACATCAGCGCCACCACGTTGGGGGCTGCAGCGATGGCGGCGGCGTTGACCACCCCCAGGGCGGTCTCGACCAGCGCTATGACCTGGTACCCGTCCAGGGCCGCCAGCTGCTCGGCGGTTTCCGCCTTGGCCAGCATGACCGTCCGGTACGGGGTGTGCGCCAGGCAGTGCAGGTCCTTCTCGAATTCCTCGGTGCCTGCAGGGTTCACCCGCACGATGGTCCTGCTGGGCTCAAGCTCCGGTTCGTCACCGGTTGCTCCCACCTGGGCGAGGATGGCGCCCCGGGCCCGCTGCTTGTCCCCGGGCGCCACCGCATCCTCGAGGTCCAGGATGACGGCGTCGGCGCGGGCAGCGGCCTTCTGGTAGCGTTCCGGCCGGTCAGCGGGGCAAAAGAGCAGGGCGGGTCCCATCACAAAGGTCATAAACCTATTCTCCGGTGTTTTGGCCGCTCTGCGCTTCCCGGTGCGCCGCCCTGGTCCACATCAGGCAGCTTCGGGTGGCCAGGGCCACCACCGTGCCCTCCTGGTTGCGCCCGGTGTGCTGCATGGTGACGATGCCCTGCCCGGGCCGCGAGGCCGAGGGCCGACGGGCGGTGATTACGGTTTCGGTATAGAGGGTGTCCCCGTGGAACAAGGGGTGCGGAAAGGACACGTCGGTGAGGCCCAGTTGGGCGATGATGGTCCCCTGGGTCAGCTGGCCGACCGACTGGCCCACCACGGTGGCGAGCGTGAACATCGAGTTGACCAGCCGCTGGCCGAACGGCTGGCCGGCACTCCAGGCAGCGTCCAGGTGCAGCGCCTGCGTGTTCATGGTGAGGGTGGTGAAGAGTACGTTGTCCGCCTCCGTCACGGTCCGGCCGGGGCGGTGCGCGTACACCACCCCTTCTTCGAGCTCGTCGAAATACAGCCCCCGCTGCTCAACCACCCTCGGGCCGTTGTCCGTCATACGGTCAGTTCCCGGTCTTCTTCGAACAGGTCCGCGCCGGTGGCGGCGGCGACGTCCTCGACCGACACGTTCGGCGCCAGTTCCCGCAGGACAAGCCGGGGACCCGACTGGTCCGGGACGACGTCGATGACCGCGAGGTCGGTGATGATCCGGTCGACGCATCCCTTACCGGTGACGGGCAGCGAGCATTGCTGCACAATCTTGGGGTTCCCGTTCCGGTCCACGTGTTCCATCATCACGATGACCTTTTTGGCCCCGAAGACCAGGTCCATGGCCCCGCCCATGCCCTTGACCATCTTGCCCGGAATCATCCAGTTGGCGAGATCGCCGTTGGCGGCCACCTCCATGGCACCCAGCACGGCAACGTCCACGTGGCCGCCGCGGATCATGCCGAAGGACAGGGCGGAGTCGAAGAACGCGGCGCCCTTGTTGACCGTGACGGTTTCCTTGCCCGCGTTGATCAGGTCCGGGTCCACGGCATCCTCTGCCGGGTAGGGTCCGACGCCGAGGATTCCGTTTTCGGAGTGGAGCACCACTTCCACGCCGGCCGGGATGTAGTTGGGGATCAGGGTGGGCATGCCGATTCCGAGGTTCACGTACTGTCCGTTGTGGAGTTCCTTCGCCACCCTTGCGGCCAGCTCGTTGCGCGTCCAGCCCTTGGTGTCCGAGGTGTCGCGGCCGTCGCCGGGGGCGTCATGCTGGGAGGCGGCCCGGCGGTACTCGGGCCGGACAGCTTCCGGACGGGGGGCTTCGGGGCTGTTGGGGTCCATGGCTATGCTCCTGCCTGCCGGTTGAGGGCGACCGTCCGCTTTTCGATCCGTTTTTCCGCGCCGGCTGCCAGCACCACGCGCTGCACGAAGATGCCGGGGGTGTGGATGTGTTCGGGGTCCAGTTCGCCGGGTTCGACGAGTTCCTCCACCTCGGCGATGGTGATCCGTCCGGCCATGGCGCAGAGCGGGTTGAAGTTCATGGCGGTGGCGTGGAACACGAGGTTGCCGTGCCGGTCGCCCTTCCACGCGTGGACCAGGCCGAAGTCGGGCGTCAGGGATTCCTCCAGGACGTAGTCCACGCCGCCGAAGGTCCGCACTTCCTTCGGCCGGGAGGCGACCGCGATCCCGCCGTTGGCGTCGTACTTTTGCGGCAGGCCGCCGTCGGACACCTGCGTACCAACCCCCGCCTTGGTGTAAAACGCCGGGATTCCGGCACCGCCGGCGCGGAGTTTCTCGGCGAGGGTGCCCTGCGGGGTGAGCACTACCTCCAGTTCCCCGGCCAGGTACTGGCGGGCGAACTCCTTGTTCTCGCCGACGTAGGAGCTGATGGTGCGGCGGATGCGCCCGTCGCGGAGCAGGATGCCCAGCCCCCAGTCATCCACGCCGCAGTTGTTGCTGACGGTTTCGAGGTCCGACGTGCCGGCACGGTGCAGCGCATCGATGAGCGTGACCGGGATGCCGCAGAGGCCGAACCCGCCCACGGCCAGCGACGCGCCGTCCGGAATGTCCGCAACGGCCTGGTCGGCGCTGGCAACAACCTTGTCAATCATCATCGATCCTTTCAGGCCGGCTGCAGTCCTGCGTGCATCGAACCGGCCGCTACAGGCCCAGTTCGCGGGCGATCAGCATCAGCTGGACCTCCGTGGTGCCCTCCCCCACTTCAAGGATCTTGGAGTCGCGGTAGTGGCGTGCCACGGTGAACTCGTTGATGAAGCCATAGCCGCCGAATACCTGGGTGGCATCCCGCGCGTTGTCCATGGCCGCCTCGCCTGCGACCATCTTAGCGATGGCCGCCTGCGTCTTGAACGGTTTCCCGGCGAGCATCCTGGCGGCCGCGTCGTAGTAGGCCAGGCGTGCGGTGTGGGCCCTGGCTTCCATCCGGGCGATCTTGAAGGACACTGCCTGGTACTTGCCGATCTCGTGGCCGAACGCCTTGCGCTCCCTGGCGTATTTGACGGAGAGGTCCACGCATCCCTGGGCCGCGCCGGCGGCGAGGGCGGCGATGGCGATGCGCCCTTCGTCCAGGATCGAGAGGAAGTTGGCGTAGCCGCGGCCTTCGGTTCCCAGGAGGTTTTCCTCCGGCACCCGCACGTCCTTGAGGGTCAGCGGGTGCGTGTCGGAGGCGTTCCAGCCCACCTTGTTGTAGGGCTTCTCCGCCCTGAAACCGGGCGTGTCGGTAGGCACGAGGATGGTGGAGATCTCCTTTTGGACGCTGCCGTCGGAGCGTTCCTTCTGCCCTGTGACCGCCGTGACCGTCACCAGGCGGGTGATGTCCGTGCCGGAGTTGGTGATGAATTCCTTGTTGCCGTTGATCACCCAGTCTCCCCCATCCCGCCGCGCGGTGGTTTTGGTGCCGCCGGCATCCGATCCGGCTTCGGGTTCTGTGAGCCCGAAGCCGGCGAGCGCCTGCCCGGAGGCAAGCATGGGCAGCCATTCCTGCTTCTGGGCCTCGGCGCCAAAGCGGTATACCGGCATCGCACCGAGGGACACGCCGGCTTCCAGGGTGATTGCCACGGACTGGTCCACTCGGCCCAACTGCTCCAGGGCCAGGGCCAGGGCGAAGTAGTCACCGCCCATTCCGCCGTACTCCTCCGGGAACGGCAGGCCGAACAGGCCCATCTCAGCCATCTGCTTCACCACTTCGTAGGGGAAGCTGTGCTCTTCGTCGTGCTTGGCCGAGACCGGCGCCACCACGTTGTCCGCGAAGTCGCGGACAGTGTCGCTGAGGTCGCGGTACTCCTCGGTAAGTTCAAAACCGGGCATGTCAGGAGGCTCCTTCGCCTTGGGGGGACGTGTGTTGCTGCTGCCCGGAGGCAACTTCGGGGTGGATGGTGGCGAGCATCTGGTCCGCCTTCACCAGGTCGCCCTCCCGGGTGTTGAGGTGGACGGTCCCGGCGAGCGGTGCCACGAGCTGGTGCTCCATCTTCATGGCCTCCACGGAGACAAGGACCTGTCCTGCCGCAACGGCGTCACCGTCCCGCACCGGCACGGACACCACGGTGCCGGGCATCGGCGAGCGCACCGCCGGATCTGCTGCGCCTTCCTCGCGCTGGATGGCGGCCAGGACCCGCTCCAGCCGTGCCTCCCGCGTCAGCACGTCCAGCCGGCAGGACCAGCCGCCGTTGCCGAGGAACACACCCGCTGGCGTGCCCGGCCCGTCCGGGACCGGCAACACCGCGTATTCATGCATGGCGCCACCGAGCGTCAGGTCCGCGCGGCCTGGCCCTGAAAGGCGCAGCGACGCTGCCTGCCGCGCGCCGCCGTCGACCGCCACCGCAACCTTCCCGGACGCCACGTCTCCGTTGACCGCGACAGTGGCCACGCCGCCGTCGGGCGTTCCCAAACTGACCCGCCGCGGCGCCGGGGCACCGAGGCGCCAGCCGTTGCGGGCCTGCCAGGGCCCGCCGGCGGGGGCGGCGCGATCTGTGGCAGGCGCGTTCCCTACCGTAGCGTCCCCGGCCGCGAGTGCCGTAAGCGCCGCCGCGACCAGCTCGGCTTCACTGATGCGCCGGAATTCCAGTGCGGGCAGTTTGCGTTCGATCAGGCCGGTGTCGAGGCGGCCTGCCCGGACGTCGGGATCATTGACCAGCAGCCGCAGGTACTCGACGTTGGTATCCAGGCCCAGGGCTGTGTAACCGGCGAGCGCGGCATCCAGGGTGTCCAGCGCGGCTGAACGGTCGCCGCCCCAGGCGATGACCTTGGACATCATGGGGTCGTAGTTGGCGGAGAGCTCCAGCCCCTCCATCAGGGACGAGTCCACCCGCACCCTGCCCCCGGTTCCGGCCGGCAGTTCATCCAGCAGGTACACCCTGCCGGTGGAGGGCAGGAAGTTCTTCTCCGGGACTTCGGCATAGACGCGCGCCTCCACGGCGTGGCCGGAAAGGTCGACGTCGGGCTGCCGGACAGTCAGTTCCTCACCCGCGGCGATGCGCACCTGCCATTCGACGAGGTCGATGCCCGTAACCATTTCGGTGACCGGGTGTTCCACCTGCAGCCTGGTGTTCATCTCCATGAAGTAGAACTCGTCCGGGGCATCGTCGGAGACCAGGAACTCGACCGTACCGGCACCGGTGTAGTTCACGCTGCGCGCGGCGTTGCAGGCGGCCTCGCCGATGCGTGCCCTGACAGCTGCGCCGTTGGGCAGGTTTTCCAGCAGCGGTGACGGCGCTTCCTCAATGACTTTCTGGTGGCGCCGCTGCAGCGAGCACTCGCGTTCGCCGAGATGGATAACGTTGCCGTGGCTGTCCGCGAGCACCTGGACCTCGATGTGGCGCGGGGTGATGACCAGCCGCTCCAGGAACAGGGTGTCGTCACCGAAAGCGCCTGCCGCCACGCGGCGGGCGGTGGCCAGGACACCCGGCAGGTCCTCCGCTTTTGCGACTGCATGCATCCCCTTGCCGCCGCCCCCGGCGGACGGCTTGATGAGCAGCGGAAACCCGACGGCGGACGCGGCCGCCACGAGTTCGGCGTCCGTCATCCCGGGGCGGGCAACGCCCGGGACGACCGGGACTCCATAGCCGGCAACGTGGTTCTTGGCGCGGATCTTGTCCCCCATGACGTTGAGGGCCTCGACGCCGGGGCCGATGAACGTGATGCCGGCCCGTTCCAGGGCCCGGGCAAAGTCCGCGTTCTCACTGAGGAAGCCGTAGCCCGGGTGCACCGCCTCGGCACCGCTCTGGCGGCAGGCTTCGATGACGGCACCGATGTTGAGGTAGCTTTCGGCGGCCGCGGCGGGGCCGATCCGCACCGCCTCGTCGGCTTCTCGCACGTGCCGGGCGCCGGCGTCGGCATCGCTGTATACGGCGACCGAGCGGATCCCGAGGGCGCGGAGGGTCCGGATGACGCGGCAGGCGATCTCGCCGCGGTTGGCCACCAGGACGGTGCCGAACAGCGGCTCCCGCGCCGGCGGGGTGCCGGCCGGCGAAACGTTCGTGGCTGGTGCTGTCATGGCTGGCTCACATCCGGAACAGGCCGAAGGAGGTTTCCGGCAAGGGGGTGCGGGAGACGACGTCCAGGGCCAGGCCCAGGACGGTGCGGGTGTCCGCGGGGTCGATCACGCCGTCGTCCCACAGGCGGGCGGTGGAGTAGTAGGGGCTTCCCTGGTCCTCGTACTGCCGGCGGATGGGAGCCTTGAACTCTTCCTCATCCTGGCCGGACCATTCGTTGCCTGCGGCCTCCAGCTGGTCACGCTTGACGGTGGCCAGGACGCTGGCCGCCTGGTTGCCGCCCATCACCGAGATCCGGGCTGCGGGCCACATCCAAAGGAACCTGGGCGAGTAGGCCCGGCCGCACATGGAGTAGTTGCCGGCCCCGAAAGACCCGCCGATCACGACGGTGAGCTTGGGGACACGGGCGGTGGCAACGGCGGTGACCATCTTGGCGCCGTTCTTGGCGATGCCGCCCTGCTCCGCGTCCCGGCCCACCATGAAGCCGGAAATGTTTTGCAGGAACAGCAGCGGGATGCCGCGCTGGTCGCAGAGTTCGATGAAGTGGGCGCCTTTGAGGGAGGACTCGCTGAACAGCACCCCGTTGTTGGCAACGATGCCCACCGGGTGCCCGTGGATCCGTGCGAAGCCGGTGACGAGGGTGGTTCCGTAGTCCTTCTTGAATTCGTGGAAGGTGCTGCCGTCCACCAGCCGTGCGATGACCTCGCGGACGTCGTAGGGGGCATTGACGTCCGTGGGTACGGCGCCGTACAGCTGGGCGGGGTCCGCGGCGGGCTCGACGGCGGGTTCCACCTGCCAGGCGGGCGGCGCCGGCGGCGGCAGCGTGGCTACGATGTCCCGGATGATCTGCAGCGCGTGGTCATCGTTTTCCGCCAGGTGGTCCGTCACCCCGGAGATCCGCGAGTGGACCTCGCCGCCGCCCAGTTCCTCGGCGCTGACGATCTCGCCGATGGCGGCCTTCACCAGCGGCGGGCCGCCCAGGAAGATGGTGCCCTGGTTGCGGACGATGACAGTTTCGTCGCTCATGGCAGGCACGTACGCACCGCCGGCCGTGCAGGAGCCCATAACCGCGGCGATCTGCGGGATCTTGGCGGCGGAAAGGCGGGCCTGGTTGTAGAAGATCCGGCCAAAGTGGTCCCGGTCCGGGAAGACCTCGTCCTGTTTCGGCAGGAACGCCCCGCCCGAATCCACCAGGTAGATGCAGGGCAACCGGTTTTCGAGGGCAATCTCCTGCGCCCTCAGATGCTTCTTGACGGTCATCGGATAGTAGGTGCCGCCTTTGACCGTGGCGTCATTCGAGATCACGAGGACCTGCCGTCCGTGCACCAGGCCGATGCCCGCGATCACCCCGGCTCCGGGGGCGTCGTCGTTGTACATCCCGTTGGCGGCGAGAGGGGCGATTTCCAGGAAAGGACTGCCGTCGTCGAGCAGTTGGTCGATACGCTCCCGGGGCAGGAGCTTCCCCCGGGCTATATGCCTCTCGCGGGCTTTTTCCGGGCCGCCAAGCGCAGTATCGGCGAGCCTCTTCCGCAGGTCCTCAGCGAGACCGGCCTGCGCATGGTGGTTGGCGGTGAAAGCCTCGCTGGTGGGGTCGAGCCTGCTGGCAAGGGTCTCCATCGGCAGGATCCGTTCCTCTCTGAACCGGCCCGGCATTGGCAGCTCGGTTAGTGGCCAATAACTGAAATTCAGGTTAGTCCCAATTAACTGTGATGTCCAACACTGCCCGGCCTTGCTAGAATCTGCGGGTCCCGAGGAGGAAATGTGCCCAGCACCGACGCCATGGCCGCGCCCGGCAGCCCAGCCCCGCAGGGCAGCGCAACCCAGCCGGCCGATGCAACCCCGACAGCGAACGCAGCCAATCCAACCCAGCGCAGCAAGGCGAAGGAGAACCGCCGCCAGGCCCTGCTGACAGCGGCCGCCTCGCTGTTTGCCATGAACGGCTTCAACCGTGTGTCATTGGAGGACCTCGGAGCTGCCGCAGGAGTCAGCGGCCCGGCGGTCTACCGGCATTTCCCGGGCAAGCAGGCGGTCCTGGCGGATCTGCTGGTGACGGTCAGCCGGGAACTGCTGGAGGGCGGCCGCCGCGTGGTGGACACAAGCCCCGATCCCCAAACAGCCCTGAGCCGGCTGGTCGCTTTCCAGGTGGACTTTGCCCTGGGCAAACCGGACGTGATCCGGGTGCAGGACCGGGACCTGAGCAACCTCTCCGAGCAGGACCAGGCCACGGTCCGCGCCCTGCAACGCAGCTACGTGGAACTTTGGGTGGACGTCCTGGCGCAACTCCAGCCGGGTACAGACAGCTCCGAGCTCCGGATGCGCGCCCACGCCACGTTCGGCCTCATCAATTCCACCCCGCACTCGGTACGCAGCCACGGCCGCCGGATTGCGGCCGCCACCGCACGGCCCCTGCTGGAGGGGATGGCGCTGGCGGCGCTGACGGTGGCCGCCGGTCCCGCCGCCGGCCAGGAACTGATGCCCTAGAACTTCCGGCCGGGCGGCAGGATGGGGCGGTTAGACCATTGTGAGCACCATGCCGGGGTCGGCCAGGATGGCGCCGACGTCGGCCAGGAAGCGGGAGCCCTGCTCACCGTCCACCAGGCGGTGGTCGAAGGACAGGCTCAGCGTCATGACCTGCCGCAGGGCAACCTCGCCGCGGTACTCCCACGGCATGGTCCGCACGGCGCCCATCGCCAGGATGGCTGCTTCTCCGGGGTTGATGATCGGCGTGCCTGCATCGATGCCGAACACGCCGATGTTCGTGATGGAGAAGGTGCCGCCGGACAGGTCCGCGGGAGTGGTCCTGCCGGCGCGGGCCGTTTCTGCCAGGCCTGCGAGCGCTTCCGCCAGTTGATGCAGCGGCAGCGCATCGGCGTCCTTGATGTTGGGGACGGTGAGGCCGCGGGGCGTTGCCGCTGCGATGCCCAGGTTTACATAGTTGAACGTGACGATTTCCTGGGCGGCTTCCTCCCAGCGGGAATTCACTGACGGGTTGCGGCGCAGGGCTATCAGCGCCGCCTTGGCCGCAAGGGTCAGCGGTGTCAGCTTCACGCCGGAGAAGGAGCTGGAGGCCTTGAGCCTGGCCAGCAGGTCCATGGCGGGTGTGACATCCACGGTGAGGAACTCGGTGACGTGGGGTGCCGTGAAGGCGCTCTGCACCATGGCGGCTGCCGTGAGCTTCCGGACCCCCTTGATCGGGGCCCGGGTTTCGCGTTCTCCCGGCCGCGCTTCCTTGCCGGGTTCTCCTGCAGAGCCCGGCGCAGCGCCCGTCGCGGCCACCGCCATCTCCTGGAAGGCATGGACGTCTTCCCTGGTAATAAGGCCGTGAGGGCCGGTGCCGGCGACCCGGTCCAGGTCGATGCCCAGGTCCTTAGCCAGCTTCCGCACCGGCGGCGTGGAGCGGGGCCGCTCGGCGGGCTCAACCACCGCTTCGTCGGGCTCAACCACTGCTTCGGCGGGCTCCCCTGCCGGGGCGGCCGGGAAGTTCCGCGGGCGCCGCACCGGCCGGCCGGGGCTTTCGACGACGGCGCCGTAACCCACGAGATTGGGTTGCCGTTTTGGAGCGGCCTCCCCCGCCTCGTCCTTTCCGGCGGAAGCGTCCCCCGCCACCGGGTTGTCTCCCGTGGCTGCCGGGCCGGCGGGGGCGGAAGGTGCCGCCCCGGCGTCGTCCGGGACCTCGAAGGAGACGATCGGCTTGCCGACCTCGACGACGCTGCCCGGCTGTTCGTGGAGTTCCTTGATGACCCCGGCAAACGGCGACGGGAGCTCCACCACAGCCTTGGCTGTTTCCACCTCGGCAATAACCTGGTTGAGACTTACGGAATCGCCCACGGCGACCTTCCAGCTGAGGATTTCTGACTCGGTGAGTCCCTCGCCGAGGTCCGGGAGCCGGAATTCCTTGATCATGGTGCCGCTCATCCTTCCAGCCCGCTGAGGGAGTTGGGCCGGCCCAGTACACGGTCCACGCCGTCGAGGATGCGGTCCAGGCCGGGCAGGTGGTGCATCTCAAGCTTTGAGTAGGGGTAGGGAATATCGAAGCCGGTGACGCGTACGGGCGCCGCCTCCAGGTGATAGAAACAGCGCTCCGTGATGCTGGCAGCGACCTCCGCGCCGAGGCCGCCGGACTGGCCGGCCTCGTGCGTGACAACCAGCCGGCCGGTGCGCCGGACCGAGGCCTCGACGGTGCCGTAGTCGACCGGCGCCAGCGATCGCAGGTCGATGACCTGGATGGAGATCCCTTCATCGGCTGCGGCAGAGGCCGAGTCCAGGGCGGTCTTCACCAGAGGACCGTAGGCCACCAGAGTGACGTCGCTGCCTTCGGTGAGGACCCGCGCCTTGTCCATCGGCACGGCCGTCCGCGGGTCCACTGACTCATCAACCTCTGCCTTGTCGTGGTACCGGCGCTTGGGTTCGAAGAAGATCACCGGGTCATCGCAGGAGACAGCCTGCTGGATGACCGTGTAGGCATCCTGCGGGCTGGCCACGGTGACGACCCGCAGGCCTGCCGTGTGCGTGAAGTAGGCTTCCGGGGATTCGGAGTGGTGTTCGGGCGAGCCGATGCCGCCGCCGAACGGAATCCTGATGGTGATGGGCATCTTGACCGCGCCCCGGGTGCGGTAGTGGAGCTTCGCCACCTGGCTGACGATCTGGTCGAACGCCGGGTACACGAAACCGTCGAACTGGATCTCCACCACGGGCCGGTAGCCGCGGTAGGCAAGGCCGACGGCGGTGCCCACAATGGCGGATTCGGCCAGCGGGGTGTCCACGACCCGGTGCTTGCCAAAGTCCTTCTGCAGTCCGTCGGTCACCCGGAACACGCCGCCGAGGGTTCCGATGTCCTCGCCGAGGAGGACGACCTTGGGGTCGTTTTCGAGGGACTTGCGCAGGCCTGCATTGATGGCACGGCCAAAGGTCATCTGGGTCATCAGCGTGCACCTTCTTCGAGCGTGGCCCCGGCGGGATCACCGAAGGAGGCCAGATAACGGGCGTAGTGGTCCTGCTGCCGGTCCAGCCAGGAATTGGGTGTGCTGTACACGTGCTTGAACACGTCCAGTGGCTGCGGGTCCGGCATGTTGGTGCAGCCGTCCCGCAGCCCGCGTGCGACGGCGTCGGCTTTGTCCTTGACCTGTTGCTGCAGCTGCTCCGTCAGCAGGCCTTTCCGGTCCAGGAGCGCGGCCACCCGGCTGATCGGGTCTTTGGCGGCCCAGTCCTCAAGCTCATTGGGGTCGCGGTAACGGGTGGGGTCGTCAGCGGTGGTGTGCGGGCCCATCCGGTAACTGACGGCTTCGATGAAGGTCGGGCCGCCGCCCCGCCGTGCCCGGTCGAGGGCGACACGGGTGGCTGCCATAACGGCCAGGACATCGTTGCCGTCCACCCGCAGGCTGGGGATCCCGAACCCGGCAGCCCGGTCGGCCAGCTGGATGTGCGACTGCAGCCGGACGGGTTCGGAGATGGCCCAGTGGTTGTTGGTGCAAAAGAACACGACGGGGACCTGGAAGCTGGCGGCGAAGACCATGGCCTCGTTGACGTCGCCTTCGCTGGTTGCGCCGTCGCCGAAATAGGTGATGGCTGCTGAGTCCGCGCCGTCGTTCTGGATGCCCATGGCATAGCCGGTGGCGTGCAGGGTCTGGGCCCCGATGATGATCTGCGGGGTGGCCATGTTGATTGAGTACGGGTCCCAGCCGGAGGGCGCGTTGCCGCGCCATACCCGGAGAATGTCCGTCAGGTCCACGCCGCGGCAGTAGGCAACGCCGTTTTCCCGGTAGCTGGAAAAGACAAAGTCGACGTCGCGGAGGGAGCGGCCGGACCCGATCTGTGCGGCTTCCTGCCCGAGGAGCGGCGGCCACAGGGCCAGCTCGCCCTGGCGCTGGAGCGCAGTGGCCTCGACGTCGATGCGCCTAATAACGGTCATGTCCTCGAACAGGGCGCACAGCTGTTCGTCGGTGATGTCCCTGACCCAGAAGTCGTATTCGGGGTGGCTGACCCGCTCTCCCGCGGGTGTGATGAGCTGGATCAGCCGGTGCGCCGTTCCATGGGTTTCGTGGGCGCTGTCCGGGGCGCTTCCGCCGACCTGGCCCGTTTCGTCTGTAGACACGATAGACCGCAACCTTCTCACGTCGTTGACCGGCGGCTTTGGAGGCTTGTGGCCCCGGCCCGCCGGCCGCCCGGGCGCCGTTGCCCCGGATATTTGTGACCCTACTCACAATATTCAGGAGGTACAACCGCCGCGCCGATTCCTGAGCATTCTGCTCTGTTGGCGGCCCGCGCACCGTGCTAGCTTTGCGCATTATGCAAGCTTTGGATGGCACTGACACCCGCCTGCTTTCGGCCCTGGCGGAAGACCCCCGGAAGACCGTGGTGGCGCTGGCCCAGGAGCTCGGCCTGTCCCGGAACACAGTGCAGGCGCGGATGGCGCAGCTTGAGAAGAAGCACGTCTTCCTGTCCTTTGAGCGCCGCATCAATCCTGCGTCGCTGGGTTATCCGCTGATGGCGTTCATCTCCGTGCACGTGCAGCAACAGAAACTCACGCAGCTTGCAAAGGAGCTTTCCGGGATCCCGGAAATCCTCGAAGGATACGGCCTCACTGGTTCAGCCGACCTGCTGCTCCGGGTGGTGGCGGTGGACGCCGAGGATCTCTTCCGCATCAACGGCAAGATCCTTGCGTGCGACGGCGTGGAGCGGGCGGACACCGCCCTGGCGATGGGTGAGCTCATTCCCTTCCGGGTCCAGCCATTGCTCGAACGCGGTTCCGGCCGGAGCTGACTGCTGCAGGTATCGAGTACGGCGCCGGCGGCCGGGGATAATAGGCTTGGTCGCAGATATCCGCCGGGCCGGCACCAGGCTCCGGAACCGGGCGGCGCTGATACACCACTTTTGAAAGGCTCCACACCTTGAGCAGTCCCCAGGAACCGTACCAGCCGGGCCACCCCGGCTCCGGGCAGCAGCAGCTTCCCCCGCAGCCGGGCCAGTACGCCTCGGCGGGGCCGTTCGGCCTGCCCGGGGAGGAGCCGCCCGCGAGGAAAGGGCCCAGGCTGTGGATCGTCCTCACCGCCATCGGCGCCGTCCTGCTGCTGGTGGTCCTCGGCATCGTTATCCTCGTTAACGTGGCGGGCAGCGCCACCAACCAGGCCAAGGGGCTTGCGGACGGCTTTACCAGGCTCGTGATTGCCGGGGACAGCTCCAAAGCCTACGACGACTACCTGGACCCGGCGCTGCAGGAGCAACTGTCCAAGGAATCCTTCATCGCCGGCGTAGCAAGCCTGGAGATGGACGGGGACTGCAAGCCTGCCTACAACGATGTCCAGGTGTCCACGGAGGACGGCGTGAAGTCCGCCGACATCGCGGGCATCATCACCTGCGAGGGCAAGAATGTGGACCTCGCCTACCGTTTTGAGGGCACGGACGAGCTCAAGATGACCAATATCAAGTTGAGGCCCGCAGCCTAGCGGAACCTGGCCGCGGGGAGGATTAGGAAGTTTGCTGATCTTTTACCCATCCGCGCTTCCACATGGTCCGAATCGCTTCCGAGGGTCCCGGACGGGGACCCGCAGTCCGGCGGGGAACACCTACCCCGCCCTACCGGAAGGATTCGGGCCATGCGCACTTCACCCAACCGTCTTGTCGCCACTGTTTTTGGAGCCGTCTACCTGCTGGTGGGCCTCCTCGGCTTCGCCGTCACCTCGGGTATTGGCTTCGCCGCCACCGAGGGTGCCAACCTCATCATTTTTGAGGTGAACCCGCTGCACAACATCATCCACCTCGCCATCGGCGCCGCCCTGCTGGCCGCCGGCCTGAAGGGGACGGCGGGCGCACGTGCAGTGAACTCCACAGTGGGCGCCGTCTACCTGCTGGTGGGTGTGCTGGGCCTTTTCCTCCTGGGCTCCCCGCTGAACATCATCGCCCTCAACGGCGCCGACAACGTCCTCCACCTCGCAAGCGCCGTCCTGCTCCTGGGCGTCGGCCTGTCCCTGGACAAGTCGCCCGCTACCGTCCGGGCCTAGGGACGGCATGGACCTGGCCGTTTCGGGAGTGCCGGCGCACCCCGCGCCGGCGGCGCCGGACCAGCCCGCAGGGGGCGCGCCGGCGTTCCCGGCTGTCCGCCTGGTTACGGGGTTCGCCGCATTCGGCGCGGGTTCGGTGGACCTGGCGATCTCTTCCAGCTTCTTTGCCGGCGGCACGGGCACGCCGGGAACCACCGGATACGTTGCTGGCGCCATTGCCGGGGTTTGGGGCGCCGTACTGCTCGCGGCGGGCGTAACGTACCTCGCGCGCGGACGCGTCCCGGGCAGGCGGGCCGGGCCAGTGTTGGGGACCGCAGCCGGCCTCCACGTGGCGGCCATTGCCGCCAGCCCGCCGGAAGCGTCCCGGCTCAACCTGAGCCACCTGGCTGCGCTTCTGCTGACCCTGATGATCGTCGCGGCCGTCGCCTGGCTGCGCAGGAACTCCGCGCCGCACAGGCTCCGGGCGACCGCGGCCACCGAAGGTACAGCCTCGCCAGGGCGGCTGCTGCTGGCGGCCTTTGCCGGCGCGGTGCTGGTGGCAGGAATTGCGACGCCGGGACTCGCCGCGTCCACGCCCGGACAGTATGCCGTGCCGCACGGTGAACACGGTCAGGGTGAACACGGTCAGGGTGAACACGGTACCGCCACCGTGCCGGGCGGACACCACCAGAGGTAAGAAGAGCCGCCGCACCGGGTACGTGGTACCCGGTCCGGCGGCTCTTGCTTTGTAAGCGGCGTCGGATCAGTGGCTGGTGGCTTTTTCCGCCCCCACGCCGGTGAGGGAACGTACTTCCATCTCTGCCTGCTTGGAGCTGTCCTCGCGGTTCTTGTCCAGGACTGTGCCCAGCCAGCCCAGGAAGAAGGCCAGCGGGATGGACACAATACCCGGGTTGCTCAGCGGGAAGAACGCGAAGTTCGCGTCCTTGATCATCGAGGTCGCACCGCCGGATACCACCGGGGAGAAGATGATGAGCACGATGGCCGCCCCCAGTCCCCCATACATGCTCCACACCGCGCCCTGGGTGGTGAACCGGCGCCAGAACAGCGAGTAGATGATGGTGGGCAGGTTGGCCGAGGCTGCCACGGCGAAGGCCAGCGCCACCAGGAAGGCCACGTTCTGTCCGTTGGCGAGAATCCCGCCCAGGATGGCAAGGACGCCGATCACCACCACAGTGCGCCGGGCGACCTTGACCTCGGTGTCGGCGTCGGCCTTGCCCTTGGAGATGACGCTCGCGTAGATGTCGTGGGCGAACGACGCAGCGGCGGTGATGGTCAGGCCGGCCACCACCGCCAGGATGGTGGCGAAGGCGACGGCCGAGATGAAGCCCAGCAGCAGCGGCCCGCCCAGGAAGAAGGCCAGCAGCGGCGCGGCGGAGTTCACGCCGCCCGGGGCGGCCTTGATGGTGTCGGCGCCCACCAGCGCGGCAGCGCCGTAGCCCAGGACAAGGGTGAACAGGTAGAACAGGCCGATCAGCCAGATGGACCATACCACCGACTTGCGGGCTTCCTTGGCGGTGGGGACCGTGTAGAAGCGCATGAGCACGTGCGGCAGGGCCGCGGTGCCCAGGACCAGGGCAAGGCCCAGGGACATGAAGTCCAGCTTGGAGGTTTCGGTCTTGCCGTACTGCAGTCCGGGGTTGAGGACGGCCGGGTTATTGGCGGTATCCACCGCCGCGCCCAGCAGGGTGGAGAGGTTGAAGCCGTAGATGGCCAGGACCCACAGCGTCATGACGGCTGCGCCGGCGATCAGCAGGACAGCCTTAATGATCTGAACCCACGTGGTGCCCTTCATGCCGCCGATCAGGACGTACAGGATCATCAGGCCGCCGACGACGATGATCACCAGGGCTTGTCCGCCCCAGTCGCTGATGCCGAGCAGCAACGAGATCAGGCTGCCCGCACCGGCCATCTGGGCCAGGAGGTAGAAGAAGCACACTGCCAGCGTGGAGATGGCCGCGGCGATGCGGACGGGCCGCTGCTTGAGGCGGAAGGACAGGACGTCGGCCATGGTGAACTTGCCGGTGTTGCGCAGGAGTTCAGCCACCAGCAGCAGCGCCACCAGCCATGCCACCAGGAAGCCGATGGAGTACATGAAGCCGTCGTACCCGTTGATGGCGATGGCGCCCGTGATGCCCAGGAAGGACGCCGCGGAAAGATAGTCCCCAGCGATGGCGGTCCCGTTCTGCGAACCGGAAAAAGACCGTCCGGCGGCGTAGTAGTCGGCGGCGGTCTTGTTGTTCCGGCTGGCGCGGAACACGATGACCATGGTCACGGCGACGAACAGGCCGAAGATGCCCATGTTGAGCAGGGTGGTGTCCTTGAGTGCGGCGACGTCCACCGCGGCTGCAATAGTGATCATCAGTTGACTCCGCCTACCCGGTTGCCGTGCCTGTCGAATTCATGCCCCTCGATTTCGTGCCGGATCTCCGACGCGATGGGGTCCAGCCGCTTGTTGCAGTAGCGCACGTACAGGCCGGTGATGACGAACGTGGAGACGAACTGCAGCAGGCCCAGGATGAGGCCGACGTTGATGTTGCCCCAGACCTTGGTGGACATGAATCCCACCGCGTAGTCCGCGAGCAGCACGTAGGCGAAGTACCACAGCAGGAAGGCCACTGCCATGGGGAAAACGAAGCTGCGGTGGCGCTTGCGCAGTTCCTGGAACTGTTCGGTCGACTGGACTTCCTCGAAGTCCACGGACGCCGCAGCGTCCGGAGCATGGGCGTCGTTACCCATCATTCCTCCTCATTGAGAGTTGCCGGTGCACACCGTCCTGCCGGCCCGGGCAGGGACACCAGCGATGTGACTCCAATCACTGTGCTGCTTTCCTGCCGCCTCATTCCAGTCGAACGGCACCCGTGGTCGCTCAACGGTCGGGATGCTGCGGCGAGCGGCTACGCTTGGCAGCATGCCGGACTCCCCCCTCCTGACCGCTGCGGCCGTGGCCGTGATCGCCATGGCCATCGCCGTCGTCGCCGGCGTTGGCCTGAAGGTGCTGCGCTCCTTCCGGGACCTGGGCACGGACGCCGAACGCGCCACCTACCACACGCTCCACGCGGCGTCCCAGGCCGGCCAGCACCTGCGCCGCGGGCTCAACCCTGCGGGGGCGGCCAAAGCCAGCCGGCAGCTGCGCACCCTGCTGGGCTGTGATGCGCTGGCCATCACGGACACCTCCGGCGTGCTCGCGTGGGATGGTTCCGGGGAGGAGCTGAAGCCCCGCCTCATGGAGCTCGCCGAAAGTGTCCTGGCAGGCCGTACGGCCGTGCTGCCCGCCGGTCCGGACGGCACCGGGGGCGGCCTCGCGGCGGTGATCGCGCCCGTACGGGCAGGCACCAGGGTGGCGGGGGTCGTTGCCGCGTTCGCCCCGTCCGTGGGGGCGGGCCTGGTGCGGGCCACCGGGGAGGTGGCGGACTGGGTCGCCGCACAGGTGGAGCTTGCAGAGCTGGACGCATCGCGGACGCTGCTGATGGAAGCGGAAGTCCGCGCGCTGCGGGCCCAGATCAGCCCGCATTTCATCTACAACTCGCTCAACGCCATCGCCTCCTTCATCAACACGGACCCGCAGCGGGCGCGTGAGCTGGTGGTGGAGTTCGCGGACTTCACCCGGTACTCCTTCCGCCGGCACGGGGACTTCACCACGCTGGCCGAGGAACTGCGCTGCATCGACCGTTACCTGCTGCTGGAGCGGGCCCGGTTTGGCGACCGCGTCCAGGTCAGCCTGCGGGTCGCGCCGGAGGTCCTCGGCACCGTGATCCCATTCCTGAGCCTGCAGCCGCTGGTGGAGAACGCGGTGCGGCACGGGCTGGAAGCCAAGGAAGGCCCGGGCCACATCAGCATCACCGCGGAGGACGCCGGGGCTTTCGCGGAGGTCACCATCGAGGACGACGGCGTGGGCATGGACCCCGCACTGCTCCAGTCGATGCTCGCCGGCCACACGGACGGCCTGCACGTGGGGCTGCGGAACGTCGATGCCCGGCTCCGCCAGGTCTACGGCAACGACCACGGCCTGGTCATCGAAACGGCCCCCGGCGAGGGGACGCTGATCACCATGCGGGTTCCCAAGTCCCAGCCCGGCCATGATGCGTAACCAACCGGCCCGGCAGCTTCGGGTTCCGGCAAAAGCGGGCCGGTGGAAAGCTACCCTTGGAGGATGATTAACGTCCTCGTCGTTGACGATGAGCTGCCGGCCGTGGAGGAACTCGCGTTCCTGCTGGGCCGGGACGGCCGCATCGGCAAGGTCCTGCGCGCGACCTCCGGCACCGAAGCCCTGCGCGCGCTGTCCACCGGAACCGTGGATGCGGTGTTCCTCGACATCCACATGCCCGCCGTGTCGGGGCTGGACATCGCCCGTGCCATTTCCACCAGCAGCCATCCTCCTGCGGTGGTCTTTGTCACCGCTGACGAGGAGCACGCCCTGGCGGCCTTTGAACTGGCGGCCGTCGACTACCTCCTGAAGCCCGTCAGGGCCGAGCGGCTGGCCAGATCGGTGGGCCGCATCAGTGAACTGCGCGACGGCGGCACCGCACTGGAGATGATCACCGTGGACCAGGGCGGCACCACCAGGATGATCCGGCGCGACGACGTCACTTACGTCCAGGCGCAGGGAGACTACGCCCGGCTGCACACAGCCGACGCCAGCTACCTGATCCGGGTGCCGCTGGCTGACCTCGAGCAGCAGTGGGCCGACGCCGGATTCATCCGCACCCACCGGTCCTACCTGGTGGCGCTCAAGCACGTCACGTCCATGAAACTGGCAGCGGATGGCCCGTGCGTCACCGTGGCAGGCGCCAGCCTCCCCATCAGCAGGCGCCACCTGCCCACCGTGCGGGAGAAGCTGGAATCCACCCGCATCAGGCCAACCTCATGACCCGGGTGCGGGTGACCGCCCCGGCCACGGCGGCCCGTCCGGCGCTCGAAGGCCGGGAGACGCCGCCGGACTCGGATGTGGGCCAGGTGTTTGTCCGTTCCCTCATCAGGTCGCAGCTGCGGCTGGCCCTGGTGGTGGCAGGCGGTTTCCTGGTCATCCTTGCGGCGTTTCCCCTGCTCCTGGCGGTCGTCCCGGGCCTGGCCGAAACGCGCCTCGCGGGCGTCCCGTTCGGCTGGGTCCTGCTGGGCGCCGGCATATACCCGGTGATCGGCCTGTCCGCCTGGCTGTATAACCGGACAGCGGCCCGCAACGAGGCCCGCTACCGCGACCTCGCCGGCGACCAGTGAGGCGCGCCGCGGCTGGGTCTTCCAGCAGCCGGGGACGGGAAGGCAGGCCGTGAACCCCGGCGTCGCCATCGCCGCCCTGGCCGTCGTCTCGGTGGCCACAGCCGTCATTGGGTTCTACGGCCTGCGGATCTCCCGTACCACCGGTGATTTCTACGTGGCGTCGCGGACAGTGCGGCCGTGGTGGAACGCGTCGGCGATCGGCGGTGAGTATCTGTCGGCCGCCAGCTTCCTGGGCGTGGCCGGCCTGATCCTCCTGTCCGGCACTGATGCCCTCTGGTTTCCGGTCGGGTATACGGCCGGGTACCTCATGCTGCTGTTGTTCGTCGCGGCACCGCTTCGGCGTTCGGGGGCGTACACGATTCCGGACTTCACGGAGGCCCGGCTGGATTCGCTGCCCGTCCGGAAAGTGACCAGCCTTGTGGTGGTGATCGTCGGCTGGCTCTACATCGTGCCGCAGCTCCAGGGTGCGGCACTGACCATCCGGATCACCACCGGCCTGCCGTCCTGGGTGGGGTCGGTAGCGGTGGTGGTTGTGGTCTGCCTGACGGTGGTGGCGGGCGGGATGCGCTCCATTACTTTCGTCCAGGCTTTCCAGTACTGGCTGAAGCTGACCGCGCTGGCGGTGCCCATCCTGTTCATCATGTTCCTGCTGGCAGGCAACGGAACGCCTGCCCTGGCCCCGCCGGCCGCTAATCCCACCGGCGTGCCGCCGGCCGGGCTGTACCAGAACGTGTCGCTGCTGGTGGCGCTGCTGTTCGGAACGCTGGGACTCCCGCACGTGCTGGTGCGCTTCTACACCAACCCGGACGGTCAGTCCGCCCGCCGAACCACCCTGATCGTCCTTGGCCTGCTGTCCGTCTTCTACCTCTTCCCCACCGCGTACGGCCTGGTGGGGCGCACGTTCGCCCCGGACCTGGCCCGCTCCGGCCAGGCCGACGCGATGGTGCTGCTCCTGCCGGGAAAACTTGTGGGCGGCACAGCCGGTGAGCTGCTCTCCGCACTGGTGGTGGCGGGGGCGTTCGCCGCATTCCTTTCCACCACGTCCGGGCTGGTGGTCTCCCTGGCCGGCGTTGTCAGCCAGGACGTGCTCGGCGCCGGCGTTGGCGGGTTCCGCCTCGCCGCGGTGATTTCCGCCGTCGTGCCTCTTGGCTTTGCCTTCATGACCGACTCGTTCGCCCTCGCCGGCAGCGTTGGCCTGGTGTTCGCCTTCACCGCATCCACGGTCTGCCCGGTCCTGCTGCTTGGCATCTGGTGGCGGGGCCTGACCGACGCCGGCGCCATCGCCGGGATGGTGACGGGAGGCCTGCTGTGCGGCGGGGCCATGATCACCGCGGCCCTGGCCGGGGCGGCGAGCACACCGGCCTGGCTGGCGCAGCCTGCCGCGTGGAGCGTGCCGACGGCCTTCGCGGTGATGGTGGTGGTGTCCCGTGCCACGGCGGGGCGCGTCCCGGCCACCATGGCACGCGTCATGACCAGGCTGCATACCCCGGAACGGCCGTTGGCCACGGAGCGCTGACGGGTGCACATTAGCCGGGCAGCGTGAGCGGGACGGCTTTCAGACGCAGATCTCAGTCGATGGCCGCCATCAGTTCGACAACCCGGTCCAGGAACGCGTCCACCTGCGCCTCCTCGTAGCCGTCCCGGCCCACCGCCGGACGGAACACGGCCCGGCGGACACTGTCCACGCTCAGGGGCTTGTCCTGTTCCAGGTACGCCACCAGTTCCCGGCACAGCCTGTCGACGTCGGCTGTGTTGTAGCTGCGTGCCTTCTTCTTGGCGGGCCGCCGGAAGCGTCCGCCGTCGGGGCGGTGCAGCCGGCCGCGGAGGATGCCGGAGAGCTTGCCGATTTCGCGCAGCCAGGCGTCCTCGCCCTGCGCGGCGATCAGGTCGTCCCGTTCCCTGCGTGCGAACGCGTCCTCCAGCCGGTCCAGCGCCGCGTCCACCACGGCCGCCGAGTATCCGCCCTTGACGGGATCGAAGGACACGGCGCGGACGTCTGCACTGGTGACGGGATGCTGCGCGGCCTCAGGGGTTTCCAGCGAGACGCGGGCCCGCTGCAGGAACTGGTCCACCTGCCGGGCGTTGTAGCCGTACTCGCTGCGGTGCACGCGCTCAAAGGACGGAGGGATCTGCCGATGAATGTCCAATGCCACTGTGATTCCTTTAGATGCTCTTCAGCCGTAGCGCTGTCTCGGGTTTATTTGGCGCCGCACCAGTTTATTCGGCGCCGCCCAGGTTTGTTCGGGATTGCACCGGGGGTGGATGTCAGGCTCCGGCGACCAGTCCGTACAGGACGAAAACCACCGGGGAGGCGAAGACGATGGAGTCGAGCCTGTCCATGACTCCGCCGTGGCCGGGCAGGATGCTGCTCATGTCCTTCACGCCCAGTTCGCGCTTGACCATGGATTCGGCGAGATCACCGGCCGTGGAGGCCGCCACGGTGCCCACGGCCAGGACAACGCCCACCCACCAGGGTTTGTCCAAAATGAACAGGCAGGCGAGGATCCCGATCAGGACCGCCCCGCCCACGGAGCCGGCGAAACCTTCCCAGGACTTCTTGGGGCTGATTTTCGGGGCCATGGGGTGCTTGCCCAGGGAAGCGCCCACGAGGTAGCCGAAAGTGTCGTTGGAGACCACCAGCAGCAGCATCACCGCCACCTGCCAGGCGCCTTCCGGGATAGTCCCGTCCGGCCAGAGCCCCAGCGGGGACGCCCCCTCGGTGGCGTGCAGCGGAAGGGCTGCGAAGCTGATGAAGAACGGCACCCAGCCCAGCGTGAAGACACCGGCGAAGATGCTGTTGGCCGAGCCTGCCGCGCTTTCGATGGAGCGCCACAGGAGCACCGCCACGGAGCTGGCCAGCATGGCAAACAGCAGGCTTTCGATGCCGCCCAGGTAGGCCACGAAGGGCATGGCCACCGTTCCGGTCATGACCGGAACGATGGGCATCCTGGTTCCGTTGGCTTCCAGCGCCCGGAAGATTTCCCAGACGCCGAAGACGGCAAAGGCGGTGGTAACGGCCACGAAGCCGAGCGGGAGGAACAGGAGGCCGCCCAGCACCGCGAACAGCATCGCCAGGCCCACAACGACGGCGGCAGGCAGGTTTCGTCCTGCCTTCGGCGTCGGATTGCTTTTGGGCTGCTTCCCCCGTGTGCGCGCCCGTGGTGCGGGGGCCTGATCTGCCTGGCCCATCAGACTTCGAGCAGCTCTGCTTCCTTGCGCTTCAGCAGCTCATCGATGCCGTCCACGTGGGCCTTGGTGAGGTTGTCCAGTTCCTTCTCGGCGCGGGTGCCTTCATCCTCGCCGGCCTCGCCGTCCTTGACCAGCCGGTCGAGGGTTTCCTTGGCCTTGCGGCGGATGTTGCGGATGGACACCTTGGCGTCCTCGCCTTTGGTCTTGACGATCTTGACGTATTCCTTGCGGCGTTCCTTGGTCAGTTCCGGGATGGTGATCCGGATGACGTTGCCGTCGTTGGACGGGTTCGCCCCGACTTCCGAGTCGCTCAGGGCACGCTCGATGTCGCGCAGCGCCGTCTTGTCGAACGGGGTGATGAGGATGGTGCGGGCGTCCGGGATCGCGAACGAGGCCAGCTGCTGCAGGGGCGTCGGTGACCCGTAGTAGTCCACCAGGACCTTGTTGTAGAGGCCGGGGTTGGCGCGGCCGGTGCGGACGGAAGCGAAGTCTTCCTTGGCTACCTCGACGGCCTTGTCCATCTTCTCTTCGGCTTCGAGCAAGGTTTCTTCGATCACGGTCTCTCCTCGGGTTCTGCTGCGGGCCGGGCGCCGGGCCCGGGCACCTGCATGGTTCAGTGTTGCTGCTTCCGTCCCCGCTCAGGGGCGGGGACGGAACTGTCCTGAAAACATCCTAGCCGGAGCTAGGCGGTGACCAGCGTGCCGAGCTTCTCGCCAAGGATGGCGCGGGTGACGTTGCCTTCACCCTCCATGCCGAAGACGACCATGGAAAGGTTGTTGTCCTTGCACATGGTCATGGCCGTCTGGTCCATGACGCGGATGTCGCGGCGGAGGGCGTCGTCGTAGCTGAGGGTTTCAAGGCGCTCAGCGGCAGGGTCCTTCTTGGGATCTGCCGTGTAGACGGCGTCCACGCCGCTCTTGGCCATCAGGACGACGTCGGCGTGCACCTCGAGGGCGCGCTGGGCAGCCACGGTGTCCGTGGAGAAGTACGGCAGGCCGGCGCCGGCGCCAAAGATGACCACACGGCCTTTTTCCATGTGCCGGATGGCGCGGCGCGGGATGTAGGCTTCGGCGACCTGGCCCATGGTGATGGCGCTCTGGACCCTGGTTTCCACTCCGGCCTGCTCCAGGAAGTCCTGCAGGGCCAGGCAGTTCATGACGGTTCCCAGCATGCCCATGTAGTCGGCACGGGAACGGTCCATGCCGCTCTGGGAAAGCTCGGCGCCGCGGAAGAAGTTACCGCCGCCCACTACGATGGCCACCTCCACCTCAGGCACGGCTGCGGCGATTTGCTTGGCGACGTCGCGCACGGTTTCGGGGTCGACACCCAGCTTCCCTCCGCCGAAGACCTCACCGGAAAGCTTCAGGAGGACCCGGCGCCTGCTTTTCTCTGGCTGGATTGTGTTGACGGCTTCCATGATGCCTTCCCGTTGATGACGTTCGAAAAAAGGTTATCCTGCCGGACCGGTGGTCGGAACCGGCGGCGGCGCGCAACCAGGCTGCGCGCATGCAAAAGGGGCGGCCACCGAAGTGGCCACCCCTTGCAGTTTCGACTAGGAGCCGACGCGGAAACGCGTGAACGCGGTTCCCTTGACACCGGCCTCTTCGAGGACCTGTGCCACGGACTTCTTGGCGTCCTTGGCAAATGCCTGGTCGACCAGGACCTCACCCTTGTAGAAGCCGGTTACGCGGCCTTCCACGATCTTGGTGAGCGCGGCTTCGGGCTTGCCCTCGGCCTTGGCGGTCTCTTCGGCGATGCGGCGCTCGGACTCGACGAGCTCGGCCGGAACGTCCTCGCGGGACAGGTAGTTCGGTGCCATGGCGGCGATGTGCACGGCAACGTCGTGCGCGGCGGTGGCAGCGGCTTCGCCTTCACCGTCAACGGCGAACAGGACGCCGACCTGGGCCGGGAGGTCCTTGGAGGTCTTGTGCAGGTAGGCGTCAACCGTTGCACCCTCAACGCGGGAGATGCGGCGGACAACAACCTTCTCGCCCAGCACGGCGCCTTCTTCGACGACGACCTCGGAGAGGGGCTTGCCGTCGACTTCGGTGGCGAGCAGGGTCTCGAGGTCGGCAGCGCCGGACTCGACGGCGACGGCCAGGACCTTGTCGGCCAGCTGGATGAACTTGTCGGCCTTGGCGACGAAGTCGGTCTCGCAGTTGACTTCGATCATGACGCCGACGCCGTTGCTGACCTTGGCGGCAACGAGGCCTTCGGCGGTGGAGCGGCCTTCACGCTTGGTGGCGCCCTTGAGGCCCTTGATGCGGATGATTTCGATGGCCTTCTCGGCGTCGCCGTTGGCCTCGTCAAGAGCCTTCTTGACGTCCATCATGCCGGCACCGGTGCGCTCGCGCAGGGCCTTGATGTCCGCGGCAGTGTAGTTCGCCATGTGAACCCCTCTGTCTAGAAATTTGTTGTGGTGTACGGACCGACAGGACGGCTGCCCACGCGTGCGGGCGGCCATCCTGTCAGCAGCTCCGGCTGCGGACAGCGCGGAGAATCCGGATTTAGTTGTCTTACTTGGCGTCGTCGGCGGAAGCCTCGGCAGCAGCCGGAGCCTCTTCAGCCTGGGCCGGAGCGGCAGCGGCTTCCTCGGCCTTGCTGCCCTCGAGGAGCTCGCGCTCCCACTCGGCCAGGGGCTCTTCCGGAGCCTCGGTGGCGCCCGTGCCGCGGTTGTTGCGGGCGATGAGGCCCTCGGCAACGGCGTCGGCAACAACGCGGGTCAGGAGGTTCACGGAGCGGATGGCGTCGTCGTTGCCCGGGATCGGGAAGTCGACTTCGTCCGGATCGCAGTTGGTGTCCAGGATGGCAACAACCGGGATGTTCAGCTTCTTGGCCTCGTCAACGGCGAGGTGTTCCTTCTTGGTGTCGACAACCCAGAGCAGGGACGGAGCCTTGGTCAGGTTGCGGATACCGCCGAGGTTGGCCTCGAGCTTGGTGAGTTCGCGCTTGAGGAGCAGCAGCTCCTTCTTGGTGTAGGCGGAGCCGGCGACGTCGTCGAAGTCGATCTCTTCGAGTTCCTTCATGCGCTGGATGCGCTTGGCGACGGTCTGGAAGTTGGTCAGCATACCGCCGAGCCACCGCTGGTTGACGTACGGCTGGCCAACGCGGGTTGCCTGCTCGGCAATTGCTTCCTGGGCCTGCTTCTTGGTACCGACGAAGAGCACGGTGCCGCCGTGGGCAACAGTGGCCTTGACGAACTCGTAGGCGCGGTCGATGTAGGACAGCGACTGCTGCAGGTCGATGATGTAGATGCCGTTGCGCTCGGTGAAGATGAAGCGCTTCATCTTCGGGTTCCAACGGCGGGTCTGGTGTCCAAAGTGGACGCCGCTGTCAAGCAGCTGGCGCATGGTTACGACGGGCATGCCGACGCTCCTTCCGGCAGGTCATTCATGAGAAAACCCGAAGGCTTCTTACCCTGCCAATAGTTGACGGTTGATTAGCGCGGCCCGGGCCGGGCCTTGCTCCTGGCATCCATCGCGTTTCCCATCCGTGCTGTTGCACGGACCGCAGGAGGCGCGATCCTCCATCGGCGTGGCCGGGGCTTTACCGTTGAAGGGCTGGATGCGCGTAGTCAGCCCGCCGCTCCCCCACACTCCTGAATGAGTTGTGCCGACGCAATCCGGACAGGCAGGAACACCGAAAAGGTGGACTTCCGGGACGGGATGCGTTGAGGGCGCAGCAAACTGCTCCACCAAGTGTACTACAGGCGGCACTCCGTGCGGCCACCGCGTGGAGGCAGCGTGCGCAAACCCCGCCCGGCGCGGGCGGGACTTTTCCACATACCGCCACCCGCTCCTGACGGCGGCGTTTTGCAGGGAGCAGGCTGGGCAGATGAAACCCCCGGTCCTCCTTGCCGCCTTCCTGCTGCTTCCGGCCTCGGTGGCGTCCGTTCCGCAACCTTTGGCGTACCGTCCCGCGCCCAGTGCTGTGCCCAGTGCTGCGCCCGGTGCGTCCAGTCCTGCGTCCAGTGCCGCAGCCGCCGGGATGGTTATGTCGGCGGCCCCCGCCGCCATCAATGGCGTCGCCGCACCCGACTGGGAGTGGCCGCTTGTTCCCCGCCCACGCGTGCTGCGCCCCTTCGATCCCCCGCCAAAGCCGTGGCTGAGCGGGCACCGGGGCGTCGACCTGGCGGCGCCGTCCGACGGGTCCGCGGTGATGTCCCCTGCGGCAGGAACCGTGAGCTTCGCCGGCGTGGTGGTGGACCGGCCGGTAATCACGATCGACCACGGCGGCGGGCTGCGGAGCAGTTTCGAACCGGTGGACAGCACCCTGGCGGTAGGCGAAGTTGTGGCGGCCGGGCAGGTGATCGGCACGGCCCTCCCGGGTCATTGCCCGGTCCCCTGCCTCCATTGGGGCGTCCGCCGCGGCGAGGACTACATCAATCCCCTGCAGTTCGTCATGGACCTGCGGCCCTCCGTCCTGCTGCCGCTGGGCGGGCCACCCCAAAAAGCATTCGATCAGACGATGGCGGAGATCCCGGTGATGGCACGGCCCGCCACCAGGGTATTGATCTCGGCCGTGCCTTCGTAGGAATAGATGGCTTCGGCGTCGGCGAAGATCTTGGCCATCTCGAAGTCGGTGACGATCCCGTTGCCGCCCAGGATGTTGCGGCCCAGCGCCACGCTGTCCCGCATCCGGCCGGTCGTGAAGGCCTTCGCCAGGGCCGACTGCTCATCCCGGGCGGCGCCGGCATCCTCAAGCTGGGCGAGCCGCACCATCATGCCCATTGAACTGACCGCGTTTCCCAGGATCCGGACCAACTGGTCCTGGACCAGCTGGAAGGAAGCGAGCGGGCGGCCGAACTGGTGCCGTTCCACGGCATAGCGGCGGGCCACATCGAAGGCTGCCAGCTGCTGGCCGACGGCCTGCCAGGCGACGGCGAGGCGGGTGACCTTGAGGACCTTGTTCACGTCCCGGAAGCTGTTGGCGTGCTCCAGTTTGAAGAAGGCGGGCACCACCACGTTGTCCAGTGTGATGTCGGCGTTCTGCACAGTGCGCAGGGAGATTTTGTTCTCTATTTTCGTTGTGCTGAATCCCGGGAGCGTGGTATCGACCAGGAATCCCTTGACCTGGTTGTCCTCTTCGTCGCGGGCATAGATGACCACCCAGTCCGAGAAAGTCGCGTTGCCGATCCAGCGCTTGGCCCCGTTGAGGATCCACTGGCCGTCGTCCCTGCGTGCCGTGGTGCGGGTACCGCCGGCCACGTCGCTGCCACCCAGCGGCTCGGTGAGTCCGAACGCGCCGATCTTCTTCAGGGCGTAGATGTCGGGGAGCCATGCGTCCTTTTGCTCCTGCGACGCCAGGGCTTCGATCGATCCGGTGAACAGCCCGTCATGGACGCCCATGAACGTTGCGATCGAGGCGTCGGCCCTGGTCACCTCGGCGTGGACAATGCCTGCGAAGAGGTTGGAGTGCCCCTGCCGCCGGACCGGGCTGACCAGGTCGACGTCGGCCAGCTTGGGAATCAGGTCCATCGGAAACTCGCCGCGGTTCCAGCAGTCCACGGCGATGGGCCGGACTTCACGCGCCAGGAACTCCCGGATTTCAGCCAGCCGGTCCTGTTCCTTGGCGGACAGCAGCTGTTCGAAGGCGTAGAAGTCGCCGTCGGCGTAGGGAAGGCCGGGGTCGGCAGTGGTGGACATGGTTACCTCCTGGTGTTCAGCGGCCGGCCCATCCCCCAAGCGGGGAGGGCGGTTAAGTTACTGGTCAGTAACATACCGCAGCCGGGACGCTTAACAAAGGAAAGCCGCGGCCGACGTGATGTCGGCCGCGGCTTTTGTGAAGTAGGGCTACTCGGACTTGAACCGAGGACCTTAGGATTATGAGTCCCGCGCTCTAACCAGCTGAGCTATAGCCCCCCATTGCCCGGGGCCTTCCACGCAGGGCGCAGCGGCAGGGCAAAATCACTCTAGCAAACCCGCGACGGGGCTCTAGACCACTTTGTCCTCGAAGCGGGCGCCGCGGTACAGGTCCTCGAAGGTCTGCAGGGTGCCCTGGATGCTGTGGGGCTCCACCATCGACCGGCTTGCCTGCCCCATCGCCTTCCGCTGGCCTGCCGGCAGTTCAAGGATCTGGGTGATCTTCTTGGCGAGATCGTCGCTGTCGTTCGGCGTGAAGAGGTAGCCGTTTTCGCCATCGCGGACCAGGTGCGGCAGCGCCATGGCGTCGGCAAGCACAACCGGAGTGGACGCGGACATGGCCTCCAGGGTCACCAGGGACTGGAGCTCGGCGGTGCCGGGCATGCAGAAGAGGTCCGCGCGGATGTAGGCCTTCCGCAGGTCCTCATCGCTGGCGAGGCCGAGGAACTTGACCCTGCCGGCCAGGCCGAGCCGTTCAACAAGCTCCTCGAGCGAGCCGCGCACCTCGCCGCCACCCACGATCTCGAGATGGACGTTCAGTTCGGTCGGGGTCTTGCCGATGGCCCGGATGAGGACATCAACGTGCTTTTCCTCGGCCAGCCTTCCAGCGAACAGGACGGTGGGGTGGGCGTGCGGCTCGATCTGCTCGCCGGGCTGCAGTTCGTAGGCGGCGGAGTCGATGCCGTTGGAGAGCGGCAGGACCTTGCGCAGGAACGCGTGCTCGTGCATGGCCTTGGCGGCCAGGGGCGTCGGGGTGGTGACAACATCGGCCTGCCCCATCACCTTGCCCATGTCCTTCCAGGAGATCCGGCCGATGATGTTCTTGAACCACTGCGGGAACGGCAGGAAGGGGTTGAGGTTTTCCGGCATGAAGTGGTTGGTAGCCACGATCCGCACTCCGCGTTTCACGGCCTCATACAGGACGTGCTCGCCGATCATGTAGTGGCTTTGGATGTGCACCACGTCCGGTTTGACCCGGTCGAACAGCAGGCTGATTTCCTTCTTGATTTCCCAGGGGAAGCAGATGCGGAAGTACTCGTGGGTGGGCACGCTGTGCGAGCGGAGCCGGTGGACGGTGGCTTCCTCGCGGAACTCCGTGTAGCTCTTGCCCTTGGTGTTGTTGCAGGCCAGCACATGGACGTTGTGCCCCCGGCCCGTCATGCCTTTGGCGAGGCGGTAGCCGAACTGGGCTGCGCCGTTGACGTGCGGCGGATACGTGTCGGCGGCGATCAGGATGGTCAGTGGCGGCTGGTCGGCGGGCGTGGTCACGTGGAGGACTCCTGATGGTCACGGTGCGGACAGCGTTGACTGACAGCACGGTCGGCCCGGCACGGTGCGCCCGGCTTCGTGTAATTGCTGGTTCTCTGGTCGGAAGGGGCTAGTACGACGGCCTGCCCGCAGCCTTCCGAGCGTCCTTCTTGCGTTTGGTGACCTCGGGATGGTGGCGGGAAAGGGCGATAACCCCAACGATAGCAAGGGAAGCGGCCGTTCCCATGGCAATCGCCATCACGGCGTGCACATCCGGCCGGAGTTCGCCGAGGATGACGATTCCGATCGCGATACCAACGATGGGGTCGATGACCGTCAGGCCCGCGATGACGAGGTCGGGCGGTCCTGTGGAGTACGCACTCTGGACAAACCACGATCCCAGGCCGCCGGCGGCGATGATGGCCACCACGGAATACCACTGCACGTTGAGCAGGAACAGCCCGTTGGGGTCCAGCAGGTGCTTGCCGATGATGCGGGTCAGGACGGCGACGAATCCGAACAGGACCCCGGCGCCGAGGATGTAGACGAAGGCGTTCATCCGGTGCCGGAACATGACTGCCAGCGAGCCGAACAGGCCGACGGCAAGTGCCAGCAGCAGCACGATGGTCAGTTCGTCCCCGAGGCTGACGTGGTGGTTTTCCTGCGTTACCGTAACGGCGAGGAGGACGAAGAGTGCGGAGCCGGTTACGCAGGCGCCAATGGCCACCCAGGTGGCGCGGTTAATGGTCAGGTCCTGGTCGCGGGCGTTGACGATCGTGGTGATCACCAGTGCGATGGCGCCGATGGGCTGGATCACCGTCAGCGGCGCGGAAACCAGCGCCACGGCGTTCATTGCCATGCCGGCACCAAGCAGGACGAGACCAAAAACCCAGCGCGGGTTCCGGAGCAGCCGGAGGAATCCGTTCGAGCTCAGCGCGAGCCCGCCCGTGTCGGCCTTCACCGCGCTCCCCTGGCGCTGCGCACCCAGGGCGAGGCAGAAGGCGCCGAGGACTGCCAGCGCGACGGCCACCCACACCATCAGGCGGTCCCGCCGTCGTGTCCGCTGCGCATCCTGCCCTTGCGCAGGATGGCCCAGAAGTAGTTGTAGGCGGCAATCCAGTGGCCCGCCAGCCCCAGCCCGAGGACGACCCAGGCGGCAACAAACAGGAGATCGGAGAACCCGGTGTCCAGCCGGGAGAGGACCAGCATGGGTGTGCCCAGGAGCAACAGGCCGGTCCGGACTTTGCCCACCACGCTGACGGGCAGGTCCGGGTGGCCCCGGAAGAGGGACAGCGTGAGGACCAGCAGGACGGCGTCGGGGATGACGAGTGCCGCCAGGTAGAGCCAGTGCACGACGCCGGCGATGACCAGGGTGACGGCCACGGCAAGGAGCGCCAGGCGGTCGGCGATGGGATCAAGGACCCTGCCCAGCTTGGAAGCCTGGTCGAAGCGCCGGGCCACATAACCGTCGATCCAGTCGGTGCCGGCCATGACGGCGAGGACAACCACCCCGGCGCCGTATTCCTTCTGTGCCAAGACCAGCCAGATGAAGAGCGGGACCCCCATGAACCGCACCACGGTGAGGAGGTTGGGGATGGTGAACACCAGGTCATGGTCCACCTGGGGGCGGCCGGGGCGGGCGCCGGCACCAATGAACTTCACCCGTCCCCCTTTCCTTCCTGCCGCCGGGTTGGCGCTGCTGTAAATGTCGGGCGTGTGGCCCGGCCTGCTCCCGCCTGTGCGGGGGCGCCGGGCTAGAAGGTGCGGACCAGCCGGCGGAGCAGGACTAACAGGACTGCGCCAGCAGCTGCCAGCGCCGTGAGGGGCTTCCAGCGATTCTGCAGCCCTTGCGTGGATCCGGAGAGGCCCGCCAGGCGGGCTCCGGCAATGTCCTTGCCGCGGAGGGCGAGCGCCTGGCCTTCACGCATTTTCGCCTGCGCGACGGTCAGCAGGTAACGGCCCTGGGTCTTGACGTCCAGTTCGGTGCCGAGCTCGTCCCGGACCTCCGTGAGGTGGTTGCGGCGCTGGTGCAGGCGCCTGACGAGTTCGGGCTCGGAGGCGTGCGGGAATTCCTTCTCGTGTTCTGCGGCCTTGGCAGCCTTGTCCGCCTTCGCCTTGGCAGCCGCCTCGTCCCTGGCCGCTTTGGCAGCCTTCGCCTCGGGGCTGTCCGGGTCCAGGACGGCGGGGTTGAACGCGGACCCTTCCCTGGCCACGCCGACGTCGTGCCGGATTCCCCGGATGGTTTCCTCCGGGATCAGCGGCATGGCCTTCTTGAACTTGCGGAGGCCGATCAGTCCGCCGATGAGGGCGATGAGCAGGAAAGCTGCCGACACCAGCAGGGCGGCGAGCCACGCGGGCATGATGGTTGCCAGCCCCATGATCGCGGCGACGATCAGTCCGATCACCAAAAAGACGAGGAAGACCAGTGCTACGGCGAAGAACGCTGCGGCAACTCCAACCTGGATGCCCTTGCGCTTGAGCTCGATCTTGGCGAAGGCGATTTCGTCGTTCAGCTGGCGCGGGGCCAGCCGGAAAAGGAGTTTCAGCGTCCTCGGCAGCGCGGTGATGCGCAATCCCGGGCTGGTGCGCCCGCTGTGACGTCCGCTCATCGGTTCCGCCTTACTGGTTTTGGTCGATCCGGCTTCCGTTTGCTGCGGGAAATGCGCATCGGCACAATCCCCGGCTCAAAACTACCATTCAGGCTGGTGGCCGCCTTCGGGGCTTGCCGGACGGCGCGGCCTACAACGCTGCAAAAATCCGTGCGCCCGGGCCTAGGATTGACATCCGTGACCACTGCCTCCAATCCGGGCGACTTGCTGAGCCGGCGCCGGAAGATTCTGTACATCCTCCTCCTTGGTGCCCTGACCGCGCTGGGGCCTTTTACGATCGATCTCTACCTGCCCGCGTTTCCGGCGCTGGAGTCGAGCCTGGGCGTCACCGAGGCCCAGGTCCAGCTGACCCTGGCGGGCACCACTGTGGGCTTCGCGTTCGGCCAGCTGGTGGTGGGCCCGTTCAGCGACAAGTTCGGCCGCCGGTATCCGCTGATCCTGGCCACGGCCCTGCACATCGCTGCGTCGCTGGGCGCCGCCCTGTCCACGGACATCAGCACCCTCGGGCTTTTCCGGGTCCTGATGGGGGTGGGCGCGGCCGGCGGCGGCGTGGTGGCGATGGCCATGGTGCGCGACCTCTTCTCCGGATACGCGATGGTAAAGATGTTCTCCCGCATGAGCCTGGTCAACGGCCTGGCGCCCATCCTCGCGCCGGTGATCGGCTCGCAGCTGCTGCTGGTCATGGAGTGGCCGGGCATCTTCGTCTTCCTGGCCTCCTACGGCACCCTGGTCATCATTGCCGCCCTGTTCCTGGTCCGTGAAACCCTTCCGCCGGAGAAACGGGGCCAAAGCGGCATGACCGCCCGGCAGCGGTACCGGGTGCTGTTCAGCGACCGGATCTTTGTGGGCCTGCTGATGGTGGCGGGACTGAACTTCGGCGGGTTGTTCACCTACCTTTCCGCTTCGCCCTTCCTGTTCCAGGATGTGTTCGGCTTCTCGGCCCAGGAGTACGGCATCCTGTTCGGCATCAACTCGCTGGGCATCGTGGCGGGGGTCCAGACCAGTTCCCGGCTGATCAGGCGGGTGCCGCCGCAGTGGATCCTGGCCGGGGCCACGGCGTTGCTGTTCGTCATGGCCATGCTGATTGTGCTGTTCGACCAGCTCGGGCTTGGCCTGTGGGGTGTCATGGTGCCGCTGTGGTTCTACATCATGGGTACCGGCTTTATGTTCCCCTGCGTCCAGGTCCTTGCCCTCGCCGGCCACGCATCCCAGGCCGGCACCGCCGCGTCCCTGCTGGGCGCGGCCACCTTCATGATGGCCGGCCTGATCTCGCCAGTTGTGGGCTGGCTGGGCATTACCAGCGCCACCCCCATGGGGGCTGTCCAGGCCGCCTGCATCCTGCTGGCCATCGCTGCGCTGTGGCTCGTGGTGCGCCCCCGCACGGTCCCGTCGATCCACTAGGCGGACGGGCAGATGGAGCAGCTCAGTTCCGCCGGGCGGGGCAGTTCACGGAGCGGGGCCGCGGCATGAACGGAAGGCGCCGGCCGCACCGCAACAGACGGGGCCTGTTCCTTGGGGCGGTGCTGGGCGCCGTCGCGGGCTATTTTGCCGGCCGCGCGCTGGGTAACCCGGCCATGGGCATTGCCCTGGGCGCGGTGGCCGGGGCGGCGCTGTTGTACCGGGTCAACCCGGGGCCCTGGAACAGGCGCGACCAGCCCTAACGGTTCCATTGCGGTGGCGCTTGTTGCCCCTTTTAGTGCCCTGCCCGCGATAAAATGTGTCCGTGCCCAGCTGGCAGGACCAACCGCCGCTTCCGGCCACATGGCAACGGTGCGATGCCGGAATCCTGCCATTGTGGTGGGAACGGTTGCGCGCACAGACCGGCCAGCAGTCCGCCACCCTTTACGCCGCCGGACTCTTCACCGAGGACCGCCGCAGGCCGATCGCCCAGTGGTACAACCCCGCATTCAAAGCCGCGCTGCTCGTCGCCCCGGAAACCTCGCCGGAGTGGCCCGTGCAGCGCTTCGGGATCTTCTACGCGCCACCGGAAACGGGGTTCGTGCGGATCCACTCGGCACCGCACGAATGGAATCCCCGGGAGCCGCGCCGGCCACCGACCGAGAAGGAAGCGTTCGAGGCCGCCATCGCGGAGGCCGAGCGGTTCCTGCAAGTGGAAATGGACTTTGTTTGAGGACCGTGCGCCTGAATACCCAAAAAGTCCCTGCCCCTCCAGTGGAGGTGCAGGGACTTTTTGGTTTTGCTCCTCCTGCTGGACTTGAACCAGCAACCCTTCGATTAACAGTCGAATGCTCTGCCAATTGAGCTAAGGAGGAATGAAGCAGGTACGACCTTAGCAGGGAATTCCGGCGAAAGTGAAATCGGCGGTTTCGCGCCCGGAAACGGGTCTGTGACCCCTGCGGCAACGCCGGAAAACAGCCCGTCCGGAAAGACAAAAATCCCCGTTCCGGAAGCCGGAACGGGGATTGGAAGCTCCTCCTGCTGGACTTGAACCAGCAACCCTTCGATTAACAGTCGAATGCTCTGCCAATTGAGCTAAGGAGGAATGAAGCGGGTATTAGCCTAGCAAACACCTGCCCGGGAAACGAAATCGGGCGGAAGGGGCCCCGCCTCCCGGCGCGGTTACGCGTCTGCGCGCAGGGCCCGGCGTTCCATTTCCAGGATCATCAGTTCCCGGTTGAGCCGCTGGTAGGTTTCCGGATCCGCGGCCGGGTCCAGCCGCTGGAGCTGGCCCATCTTGTCCGCCTTGATCCTGGTGATCTGCAGCTCGAACAGGCGGGACAGAATGTCGCGGCAGTACTTCTGCACGGCTTCCTCGGTGCTGGCGGGCAGCGGCACCACAGCCAGTTCGGACACCAGCGGCCGCAGCGGCTCCGGGACCTCGTGCATCACATGCTCCACCCAGCGCACGGGATCGACCACCAGGCCCGGCCCGGTGGCGCGCATGGCGTCGTGGACGGCCTGGAACGCCGGGGTGGCGAACCTGGCCCCGGCGAAGCTGTCCCACACCGCCCCGGCCAGCAGTCCCGGCTGCTGGAGCGCCACCTCCAGCGCCTGCCGCTCCATGGACGCCACAGGATCCCGGGGGTCCGGGCGATGGAAGGACGGGACAGCGCCCGACGCCGGCCCGGCAGCAACGCCCGGTCCCCCGCCCGCGGAGGATGGGCCCGGGTAACCTGGCGCCCCGTGCGGCCTGCCGCCGCTGGCCGGGGCAGCGCAGGAGTGGGTTCCGG
>NZ_BAAHNO010000021.1:0-37210 GCF_054656615.1 Arthrobacter sp. AD-310
CCCCCCCCCCCCCCCCCCCCCCCCCCCCCCCCCCCCCCCCCCCCCCCCCCCCCCCCCCCCCCCCCCCCCCCCCCCCCCCCCCCCCCCCCCCCCCGCTACTTGCATTTTCGACGCGGCTGCTCAGGCCTGGAGGCCGGGGACTCCGTCCCGGATCGTGAAGGAGGCCTTCGTGGAGGCAGGAGCGCCCGGCGTCGTGACGTAGTCCAGCACGCGGAAGTCCGCGGTCATGGCATCCTTGGTGATCTTCGTGTTCACGTAGCCGCGGTTGTCGTTGAAGAACTTCAGGTGCGGGTTCCAGGCCATCACCGGATCCGTAGTGGATCCGGTGCCGTTGCCCGTGGAGGTGATAGAGGTGCACACCAGTTCCGAGCCGACCACGGGCGAGGCGGGGTCCTTGTAGTCCACCTTGAGGTCGTTGGCCCAGTTGCGGTGCACGTCGCCGGTGAGGACGACGGCGTTGCGCACGTTCGCGTCGATCCAGCCCTGGGTGATGCGGCGGCGGGAGGCGGCGTAACCGTCCCAGCCGTCCATCGAGACGTCGTCGACCTCGAGGGCCTGTGCCCGGTCGCGTTCCGCGAAGAAGACCTGCTGGCCCAAAATGTCCCAGCGCTGGGTGGAGTTCCGGAAACCGTCCAGCAGCCATTTCTCCTGCTCGGCGCCGGTGATGGTGCGGTTTTCGGCGAGCCGCTCGGCCACGTTCTTCTTCCAGCCGTCGCCCGCCAGCTGGTCGTCACGGTACTGCCGGGTGTCCATCATGTGGAAGTTGGCGAGCTGGCCCCACTGGATGGTGCGGTAAATCTTCATGTCGTAACCGGCCGGAACGGACGAGGCACGCAGCGGCATGTTCTCGTAGTACGCCTGGAACGCGGCCGCACGGCGCTGGCGGAACCGTTCGGTCGTGTCGTTCATCTGGCCGGCGTCGCTGTTCTCCGGGACCTCGTCCGCCCAGTTGTTATCCACCTCGTGGTCGTCCCAGACCACCAGCCACGGTGCGATCGCGTGTGCAGCCTGCAGGTCGGCGTCGGACTTGTACTGGGCGTGGCGCTGCCGGTAACCCTCAAGCGTGACGGTCTCGGGGCCCTGGTGGTCGCGGGGATTGCCGCCGCCGATCACGTAGCTGCCCTTCTTGTACTCGTACAGGTAGTCGCCAAGGTGCAGCACGAGGTCCGGGTGGTCCTCGGCGAGGCGCGCGTAGGCGGTGAAGTAGCCGTGCTCGTACTGGGAGCAGCTGGCGAATGCCATGGCCAGGGCCGCGGGCGTTTCATGCAGCGCCGGGGCGGTCAGGGTGCGGCCGGTCGCGCTGAGGTGTTTGCCCGCGCGGAACCGGTAGAAGTACTCGCGGCCGGGCTTCAGCCCCCGCAGCTCAACATGGACGGAGTGCGCTGTTTCGATCCGCGCGGTTTCGACGCCGCGGGCTACAACAGAGCGCATGCCCGCGTCCTCGGCCACTTCCCAGGCGACAGCGACGTTGCGGGATGGCATTCCGCCGAGGCCGTTTTCGGCCAGCGGGTCCAGTGCGAGGCGGGTCCAGATGACGAAGCCGTCCGGCCACGGTTCGCCGGACGCGATGCCGAGCAGGAACGGGTCGCTGCGGAGGCCGGCGTCGTCAGCGGTTGAAACGGCGACGGCGGCACCCGGCAGGGCGGCAACAAGGCCGGCCCCGAGGCCGGCGGAGATCAGGGTTCTGCGGGAGATGGTGTCCATGCCGTCCAACGTAGGAAGGCCGGTTGGACTGCTTCTGTGGAGGATGTGAATGGCCGGTTACGGGAACATGGCGAGTGCCGCCGTCGTTGGTTCCTACTGTGCGCCCCTTGTGGCGCCCCCATCGACCAAAGGACATCCCGTGACTCCTCGCACCATCGTGATCACCGGCGCCAGCGACGGCATCGGCGCCGCCGCCGCCCGCACCCTGGCGAAGGCAGGGGAGCAGGTGGTGGTTGTCGGCCGTTCCGGTGAAAAGACGCGCGCCCTCGCCAAGGAGCTGAACGCCGACTACTTCCTGGCCGACTTCGCCGAACTGGACCAGGTCCGCGAATTGGCCGCCCAGCTGAAGTCCGACTATCCGCGGATCGATGTCCTGGCCAACAACGCCGGCGGCATCATGGGCAAGCGCACGCTCACCGTGGACGGCAACGAGTCCACGTTCCAGGTCAACCACCTCGGGCCGTTCCTGCTCACCACGCTGCTGATGGACACGCTCACCGCCAGCCGCGCGAAGGTCATCAACACCTCCAGCGGCGCCAACAGCTTCGGCAAGCTGGACTTGGCGGACCTTACCGGCGCCCGCCGCTACTCGCCGAACCGCGCCTACGGCACCGGCAAGCTCGCCAACATCCTCTTCACGTCCGAGCTGCACCGCCGCTTCCATGACCAGGGAATTACGACGGCGGCCTTCCACCCCGGCGTGGTCCGCACCAACTTCGCGGCCGAGTCGGAGAGCCCGTGGCGGCATGCCTACAAGAGTGTGCTCAACCGCTTCATGCTCACCCCGGACCAGGGGGCCGACACCCTGCTATGGCTGGTAAACGGCGCAGCGGGCACCGACTGGATTTCCGGCGCCTACTACTATAGGCGCGCCCTGGCCAAGGCCAACCCCCAGGCCTACGACGCAGCGCTGGCCCGCGGCCTGTGGGAAAAGAGCGAGGAACTGGTGGGGAAGGTTTCCTGACCAGCTTTCCGTTCCTGTCCCGGCCGGAATGCGAAACTTATGGGTCCCCGGGTAAACCCCTAGCCCTGGAAAGCCGGGGCTTCTGTCCCGGGCCGGAGTCAAAAGTCACGCATTCCGGTCAACCCAGCCTGGGGTGCTGCCGGGCCAGGGCCTCGCCGATCACCCGGGCGCCCTCCGGATACGCGGCCGCGTTGGGGCCGGAGTAGTTGAGCCGGACGAACGCGCCCGGGGCCTCGGCCGGGAACCACTCCGTACCGGCGGCGATGATGACCCCCTTGTCCTCGCAGTCCCGCATCAGCCGGGACAGGTCGGTCCCGTCCGGCATGCGCAGCCACAGGTTCAGCCCGCCCTTGGGCAGCAGCTCGATATGGGCATCCGGCACGTGCTCGCGGACGCTCGTCACCAGCAGGTCCCGCCGCGACTGCAGCTGCTGGCGCAGCCCCCGCAGGTGGGTCTGCCACCCCGGCTGCGTCAGCACATCCAGGGCCGCGGCCTGCAGCAGTCCGCTCACGTACATCGACTCCGCGGCCCGATGCGCCAGGATGCGCTCGCGGGCCGGGCCGCGGGCGATGACGGCGGCAATCCGGATCGACGTTGAGACACTCTTGGTGAGCGAGCGGATGTAAATGACGTGCCCGGCGTCGTCCCGTGTTGCCACCGGCACGGGCTGGGAGGTGATGCCGAAATCGTGCGCCCAGTCGTCCTCGATCAGGAACGCGCCATGCGCCCGGACCACGTCCAGCACCTCGCCGCCCCGCCCGGACGCCCACTGCGCGCCGGCGGGATTGGCGTAGTTCGGCTGGGCATAAAAGGCCCGCGCGCCCGTCTCCTCGAACGCCCGCGCCAGTTCAGCGGGATCGGGACCGTCCGGGCCGCTGGAAACGGGCACCACGCGCACACCGGTCTGCGCCGCGGCAAGGAGCGCGCCCCAGTACGTGGGCGACTCCATCAGCAGCGGCTGCCCGGCACCCACCAGCGCCCTGAAGATCGAGCTCAGCCCGCTCTGGCTTCCAGGCAGCACAATCACATCACTGGGAGCCGGAGGCGTGATGCCCGCAGGAGTAGCGGACCCGAGCTCCTGCGCGAACCACTGCTGCAGTTCCGGCATCCCGGCGGCAGGCGGGCGGGACAGCGCCGCGTCCCCACGGGCAGCCCTCGCCAGTGCGGAACGCACCTGCCGCTCCGGCAGCAGCTCCCGGTCCGGGTAGCCGGAGTGGAAGGCAATGACGTTGTTGGGCACGTCGCGCATGGTGCTTGAGGCAGTGGGAAGGGCCGACGGCGGGGCGCCCAGTGCCGCCGTCTGCCAGCCAAAGTCGGCGGGCCGGGCAGTCCGGACCGCCCTCACGAAGGTCCCCACCCCGGGGCGGCTTTCGATCAGCCCTTGCGCCGTCAGCACCTGCAGCGCTTTTTGCACCGTCACCGGGCTGGCCTGGTACTCCGTCACCAACGACCGGGTGGACGGCAGCCGGGCACCCGGGGCAGCACTGGAAATCCACTGCTTCAGTGCCACAACGATCCGCGAACTGCTATCGTTATTCATGAAAGATCATAGTAGCGCTATCGTTATTTCGGGTCCAGCGATACCGGCGGGGACGCCGGCCAAAACACCTTCCGGAATCTGGTGGGGGCTCCTCGGCGTCGCAGCCTTTTCCTTCACAGTGCCTTTCACCCGCGTCGCGGTGGCCGGCCTCTCCCCGCTGTTTATTGGATCAGGCCGGGCAGTGGTCGCGGCCGTCCTCGCCACCGTTGCACTCGCACTCACCCGGCAGCGGCTTCCCCGGCCCCGCACCTGGGCGAGGCTGGCGGTTGTGGCGGGCGGCGTCGTCGTCGGCTTTCCGCTACTCACCTCCTATGCACTGACAGCCGTTCCTGCGGATCACGGCGCCGTGGTCATTGCCCTGCTGCCGGCCGCGACGGCGATGGCGGCGGTGCTGCGCACCCGGGAGCATCCGCCCGCAACGTTCTGGGCGGTTATGGCACTGGGCTCGCTGGCGGCCATCGCATTCGCGTTCATGCAGTCGGGCGGCATGGGTCATTTGCACTGGGCCGACTTCCTGCTGCTCGGCGCGGTGCTGTGCTGCGCCGTCGGGTACGCCGAGGGCGGCCTGCTCGCCCGCGAACTCGGCTCGTGGCAGACCATTGCCTGGGCCCTGGTCCTCGCTGCCCCGCCCATGCTGGTCCTGGCCGTGGTTGCGCTGGCCAGCCGGCCGCCGTCGGCCACGCCCGGCCAGTGGGCAGCCTTCGATTACCTCGCCGTCGTGAGCATGTTCCTGGGCTTTTTTGCCTGGTACCGCGGCCTCGCCATCGGCCCGATCGCACGGGTCAGCCAGATCCAGCTCATCCAGCCGGTCCTGAGCATCGGCTGGGCTGCGCTCCTGCTGGGCGAAGCTGTCACCTGGTCCACGGTTATCGGCGGCCTGGCCGTCATCCTCTGCGCCGGCGCCGCCGTCCGCGTCCGCCTCAAGCCCGCCTCCTGACCGGCACCGTCCCGAAAGGACTTTCCATGTACATTCCCGCCCACTTCGCCGCCGGACCCGCCGCCACCCGGAACCTGCTCGCCAGCCCCGGCGCGGCCAACCTCGTCACCATGACCGACGCCGGCCTGATGGCAACGCTGCTGCCCTTCGTCTACGAGCGGGGCGTGGGGGAGCACGGCGCGCTGCATGCACACCTCGCCCGGAACAATCCGCAGGCCTCCGCCCCGGCCAAGGGCGAGGCACTGGCCATCATCCAGGGGCCGGACGCCTACATCTCTCCGTCCTGGTACCCGTCCAAGGCCGACCACGGCCGCGTCGTCCCCACCTGGAACTACAGCACCGCGCATGTCTACGGCGAGCTGGTGGTCCATGACGACGCCGGCTGGCTGGCACGGCACGTCCGTCGCCTGACCGGGCTGCATGAGGGCGGCCGGGAGCACTCCTGGTCGGTTGACGATGCCCCGGAGAAGTTCATCGCCGGGCAGTTGCGCGCCATCGTGGGCATGGAACTGGTGATCACACGGATCGAGGCGAAGGAGAAACTGAGCCAGAACCGGTCAGCCGCGGACGCCGCAGGAGTGGTGGCGGGACTGCGGGCTGCCGGGCAGGAAGCCGGCGCGGCCGCCGTCGAACGCGTCCGCCTGGGTGAACCAGGTCAGGAGTGAGCCTGGCGCTCTAGCTGGCCCGCTCCAGCAGGACCATGACCTCGTAATGGGTGGTCTGCGGGAACATGTCCAGGACGCGGGCGCGCCGTGCGGTGAAGGAGGGGAGTGCGGCCAGGTCGCGGGCCAGCGACTGGGCGTTGCAGCTCGAGTACACAACATGCTGCACGTCCGAGGACTCCAGCCAGCCGCACAACTCCTTGCCGATGCCGCGCCGGGGCGGGTTCACGATGACCAGTTCCGGCGACTGCTCTGAATTCACGGCGAAGGCTGTGGCGTCCCCGGCCTCGAACTCCATACCCTGCAGTCCGGCTTCTTCGCTGCTGAGTTTCGCGGACACAATGGCCTCGCTGCTGAACTCGATGCCGGTGACCGTTCGGCCCGGCGCGGCGGAATGCAGCGCGAAGCCGCCCACGCCGCAATACAGGTCCCAGACCGAGGCAGGCGCCAGTTCGTTGACCCATTCGCGGCCCTGCCGGTAGAGGGCGGCGGCCATCCCGCTGTTCGTCTGGAAGAAGCTCTGCGGGCGCAGGTGCAGGCTAAAGTCATTGACCCGCATATTGAGGGTGGACTGCTCCGTCAACAGGATCTCGCGGTCGCCTTCCAGTACGGCCTTGTGCTCCGGGAGCAGGTTGACCGAGGCCACCTTCACCTGTGGCAGGGCCGCCAGGAGGTCGGGGAGGTGCCTGCGGATGCGCGGCAGCAGCTGTTCCGAGCGCAGCACCAGGCGCAGCATGACCTCGCCGTCGGGGGACTCGGTGATGATGACGTGCTTGAGTTCGCCGCTGCGCTTCGAAACGTCGTAGGGCGTCAGGCGGTTCTTGCGGATGAAGGTGGCCAGCACGGGGAAGACGGCACGCAGCCCGGGGGAGCAAACGCCGCATTTGCGCAGGTCCACGCCGTGTCCCTCGGCGTCAAGGATGCCGATGGTGGGGTTCTGTGCGGTTCCGCTGATGACCATCTTGGCCTTGTTCCGGAAACCGGACTCCTGGCTGGCCACGGGTGGCAGCCACTCCAGCGCGCTGTGGTCCGAGAGGAGGGTCTGGCAGTGTGCCTGTTTGCCGGAGAGCTGTTCCTCGTAGGGCCGGCCCATATGGGTGCAGGAGCGGCACACGCCGGCGTCGAAGTAGGAACAGTGCATGACCGGTCAATTCTACCCGCTCCTGCGGTTATCCCCCCAGCCGCCCTTCCCGGGAGACTTTGACTTCAAATGCAGCCACCCAGACCTCAAATCCCGGCGTGTCCGTGCCAATGTGCCCCACGACGGCGGCGGGGTAGGTAACAACGTGCAACATAAGCATGAAGGTATGCCCTTAATGCACTTATATTCGGGGGGCGTGCTACTTTCGGCAGTGCCGCCGACCTTTTCTTCGATCCGCTCCGCCTCCACGTGGTCCGGATTCGGCCTGGCACCCCGCTAAAATCCCGCAGAACCGCCAACCACCTCCCTGGAGACGCCCGTGGAACCGACAACAATGACCCCCGATGCCCGGCCGGCAACACCGGAACCTGCTTCGGGGCTGCGCCGGTCCATGGGCCCGCGCCACCTGGTGATGATTGCCATGGGCGGCGTAATCGGTTCGGGCCTGTTCCTCAGCTCCGGCTACACCATCTCGCAGGCGGGCCCGCTCGGCGCGGTGATTGCCTACCTCATCGGCGCGTTCGTGGTGTACCTGGTCATGGCCTGCCTGGGCGAGCTGGCCATCGCCCACCCGGTGTCCGGCGCGTTCCACATCTACGCCGCCCGTTCCATCGGACCGGCCACGGGCTTCGCCACGGCATGGCTGTACTGGCTCTGCTGGGCGGTGGCCATCGGCTCCGAGTTCACCGCGTCCGGCCTACTGATGCAGCGCTGGTTCCCGGACGTTGACGTCTGGGTCTGGTGCCTGGTCTTTGCCGCGGTGCTGTTTGGCCTAAACGCCGTATCCTCACGCTTCTTCGGCGAGGCCGAATTCTGGTTCGCCATCGTCAAGGTCGCCGCGATCATCGGCCTCATCGTCCTGGGAGGTGCGGCACTCTTCGGCTTCCGTCTGATAAGCGCCGGGGGCGACCACCCCTTCCTCTTCGAAAACTTCGCCACCGACGGCGGGCTCTTCCCCAACGGCTTCACCGGCGTCCTGGTCACCGTGCTCGCCGTCTTTTACGCCTTCTCCGGCTCCGAGCTGATCGGCGTCGCGGCCGGCGAAACCAGGGACCCCGGTACGGCCATCCCCAAGGCGCTGCGCACCACCGTGATCCGCCTCCTCATCTTCTTCGTCGGCGCCATCGCGGTCATCGCCGCCACCATTCCCTACGGCGAAGTCGGCCTCGACGAAAGCCCGTTTGTCACGGTCTTCTCCGCCGTCGGCATCCCCTTCGGGGCGGACATCATGAACTTCGTGATCATCACCGCGCTCCTTTCCGCCGGCAACAGCGGCCTCTTCTCCTGCGCCCGCATGCTCTACTCCCTGGCCGACGAGGGCCACGCGCCCCGCGCCCTGAAGAAGCTGACACGCCGCGGCATCCCGCTGACCGCCCTCGCCCTCAGCATGGTGGGCGGCCTGGCCTCCCTCATCAGCAGCGTGGTGGCGCCGGAGACGGTCTACCTGGTCCTGGTGTCCGTTGCCGGATTCGCAGTGGTGGGCGTGTGGATGTCCATTACGGCCTCCCACTTCTTCCACCGCCGCGCCTTTGTCCGCGCCGGCGGCGACATCTCCACCCTCGCCTACAAGGCGCCGCTGTTCCCGCTGGTCCCCATCCTGGCTTTCAGCCTCTGCGTCGTCTCTCTGGTCGGCATCGCCCTCGACCCCGCCCAGGCGCCCGCGCTGTACTTCGGCGTCCCGTTCGTCGCGGGCTGCTACGCCTACTTCCACCTCCGCCATGGGCGCAGGGCGCGAGGCGCCGCCTAAGTTTCCAAGGAACGTACGACGGCGGCACCTCGGGAAGGTGCGCCAGGCACTTTCCCGGGGTGTCGGCGTCGTCCGCGCAAACCCGGCCACGGCCGCGCGGACGGGAAGGGCGTGCCGTGGAAGAATGGTGCCGGGTTACTGGCCAGGAGGGGCAAAGGAAGCGTGGATTCGTCCGCTGAGGCGTCATCAACGGCGCAGGGTCTCCGGATCGTGCGGCTGGTGGCAGACCGGGAAAAGAAGGGCGGCCCGCTGCTGGGCGTCTCCCAGATCGCGGCCGAACTGGCGATGGAACAAAGCCGCGTCTCCAGGCTGGCCCAGGAGCTGTGCGGCCTTGGACTCCTGGAACGCGAGGACCGTGGACCGTTCCGCGCTGGACCGGGGTTCTTCAACCTCGCGGCCGCCCGCAATACCGGATGGGTGCGGGCAGCGAAGGCCGAACTTGAAGCACTGGTGGCCGTGCTTGGGCTGCGCGCACGGCTGTCCGTCCGCGACGGGTTCCGCGTGATCCTCCTTCGCAGCTCCAGCAACGACTCCCTGCCCGGAAGCTTCGTCCAGCCCGGAATGGTGACCCCCGCGTGGTGCACGGGTGCCGGCCGGGCGCTGCTCTGGGACTTCGACCGGACCGCCCTGGAAGGCCTGCTGCAGGACGTGAACTACATCGGAATCGGCGGCCCGGGCGCCGCGCACACTACCGCGGAGGTCTGGGACCTGATGGTCCGCGACCGGGCCGCAGGGTTCGTCGCCGCCAGCGAAGAATACGAGCACGAGGTGGTCGAAGTGGCCGTGCCGGTGCGGGACCCCGGCGGGAGCATCCTCGCCGCACTCAGCGTGCTGGGGAACCCCGCGCAGGTAGGGTCCGGCGCGAAGGCTGCCGACGAACTGCGCCGCGCCGCGGACCGCCTGCGCGCATCCTGACTCAGTACAGCTGGGCCTGGTCCTGCGGCTGGAACCCGAGCCGGGACTCGAGCCACTGCCCCTGCCGGACCAGGGCTGCGGCGCATTCGTCCCGGCGCGGCTCCAGCCGGTCCTTGATGCCAACGATCTGCAACGCGGCCACAACATCGCCCTTGAAGTCGCGGACCGGGACGGCCAGGGAATAGAGCCCGGGCTCCGCCTCCTGGTCCACAATCGAGTAGCCGCGGTCCCTGGCTGCGGCACGGCGTGCCAGAAAATCATCCACGTCCCTGGGTGTGTTCGGCCCGTGGCGCACAAAGTCGACGCCGGCAAAAACCGTCCGCACCTCGGCATCCGAAGCTTCCCACAGCACAGCCTGGCCGGCGTCACTGCAGTAGGCGGGGTATGGCCTGCCCAACCACGATCCAACCAGGTTGCTGCTGGCCGGCACACTCTCGCCGATGGTGACGGTGCTGTTCCCGTGCAGGACCCCGAGGAAGCAGGCTTCGTCGATGCCGCTCGCCAGCGCGTCAAGGGCTGTACCGCCGTCGGTCTTCAAGCGCCTCCCGGTGATCAGTTGGGCGTCGGTGAGGAGGGACCAGTCCAGTTCGTATGTCCGTGAGGTCCTGGCGAGGAAGCCCTCCTGCCCGGCGCTGCGCAGGCTGCGGGAAACCTGGCTGCGGTCCTTGCCCAGGTCCGCGGCGATGTCCGCCACCGTCCCGCCGGGAAACCCGGCGGCATGCCGTGCTCCAACGGCAAGGACGGCCTGGATTCCGCGGCCCATACTGGAGGATTTCGGCATGCTCCCGAGTCTAGTGCGAGGGGTCCGGGGGCACGTCCGGCCAACGGACTTTGATCGTCTTGAGCATGGACAGATGCCTATGATGACTACATGCCCAGCCCCAGCTCCCTGTCCACCCTGGTCTCATCCGGGGACCACTTCGTCTCGGACGGCGCGCTGGCCACCGAACTCGAGGCCCGCGGCTGCAACCTTGATGATCCGCTGTGGTCGGCCAAGGTCCTGCTGGAACAGCCTGAGCTGATCAGGGATGTGCATCGGGACTACTTCGCCGCAGGCGCCAGGATCGCCACCACCGCCAGCTACCAGGCCACGCCCCACGGCTTCGCGAGGCGGGGAATGGACGAGGCCGCGGCGCTGGAACTGGTCTCGCTCTCGGTCCGGCTGGCGGACGAGGCACGGCGGCAGCACCTTGAAGCTGTCCCCGACGCCGGCCCCCTGCTGATTGCCGGATCGGTCGGGCCGTACGGAGCCTACCTGGCGGACGGGTCCGAATACCGCGGCGACTACGTGCTGTCCGTTGAGGAGTTCCGCGACTTCCACCGGCCCCGGGTTGCGGCGCTCGCCGAGGCGGGCACGGACGTCCTCGCCTTCGAGACCCTGCCCTCCTTCGCCGAAGCCCAGGCGCTGCTGGCACTCACGGAGGAGTTCGACGTCGACACCTGGTTTTCCTTTTCCCTCCGGGACGGCGCGCACATCAGCGACGGCACACCCCTGGCGTCAGTGGCCGCACTGCTGGACGGCAAAGCCAGGGTGGCCGCGGTGGGAGTGAACTGCGTGCCCCTGCACCTGGTCACCCCCGCGCTCACCGCCCTCGGCCAGGCCACGGAGATGCCACTGCTGGCCTACCCCAACTCCGGCGAAACCTACGATCCCGCCACCAAGACCTGGAACCCCGCAGCCCGCGATGCCGGTTCGCCCGCACCGCACGACTTGGCCAGTGGGGCACCCGCCTGGCGGGACCTCGGTGCGCGCATCATCGGCGGCTGCTGCCGGACAACCCCGGGTGACATCGCCGCCGTCGCTATTGGCCGAGCAGCCCGTAGGTACTGATCACGTTGCCCTTGCTGGTCCGCCGCTCGTCCTGCAGCACCAGCCGGGTGGTGGGGTCGCCGTCCTCGAACAGGCGCCGGCCGCTGCCAGCCACGACGGGGTGGGTCATCAGGGTGAGTGAGTCCAGCAGCCCGGCGAACAGCAGCTGGCGGGTGACCGAAATGCTGCCGCACACGGCGATCTCACCGCCGTCGCGCTCCTTCAACGCCCGGACGAACTCCTCAAGGGGTGCGTCCATCAGGCGCGAGTTCTGCCACTCCAGCGGCTCCGTCAGCGTCCGGGACGCCACGAACTTTTCCACCGGGTTGATAAAGGCGGCAAAATCCTCATCCACCGAGGCGTTCGGCCAATAGCCCGCCCATTCCTGGTAGCTCACCCGGCCCAGCACCACCGTGTCCACGGTGTCCATCATCTTGGTGAGGCCCTCTCCGAGCTCGTCGTCGAAGCTGTCGAACTGGAACTTATAGGGATCGGACACCACGCCATCGACGGAATGGAACAGGCCGGCGGTCACTTTGCGCATTCGAAAACCTCCATGAAATCGGGCGGACAAACACACGGTAATCAGGCGCAACGGCGCGGGGAAGGGATGTCCCGAAAACCGGACACCGCAGGGCAAAAGACGGACGACGGCGGCCCTCCCGTTAGGTTGATCACTCGCCCCCGCGTCTTGCACGGTTTCGGCAAATCCGGGCCCCATACTTGTGTTGATGCGGCCACTTTCCGCAGCCCCGGCCAGGCAGGAGGAAGTGCATGGAAACCCTGAAAAAAATTGTGACCAACCAGTATTTTCCCGCCGCAGCGGTGCTGACGGCCGTAGTCCTTTTCTGGGCCGTGGGACTGCTCGGCGGGCTGTCCCTGCTGCATAACAACCAGCCGCCGCTGACCACCCTCACCTGGATGCTTTTTGTCTATGGCGCAGCCGTGCTGACGCCGCTGGCCGGCCTGCTGGCCGCCGCCGACCTCCTCCGCCGCTGGCGCCTCAACCGGGCCGCGGCTGCTGCACCTGAAACGGACGACGCCGGCACGCGCCAGGCTGCGGCCGTCCAGCCCCGGCCGGCAGAGGCAGCGGTGGACGCCGGGGTTGCGGAGCCGCGCCGGGAGCCGGCCGTGGAGCAGCCGGCCATGAAGCAGGCGACCAATAAGCCTGTAACCAATAAGCCTTCAGCCAAAAAGCCCGCGACCAAGAAGTCCGGCGCCAAAAAAGCCGCCTGACGGGCACCGACGGCTTCAGTTCCCCGACGCCAGTTCCACCCGGTTCCGCCCCGCCGCCTTGGCGGCGTAGAGGGCAGCGTCCGCCTGGCCCAGCAGGGTCTCCGCCGCTGTGCCCTGCCCGGGCTGGAACGTGGCAATCCCCGCGCTGAGCCGCAACTGGCCGGACGGGTCGCCGCGGTGGGGAATGGCGAGTTCGCGGACGGCCGCCAGGGCGCGTTCCAGCAGGGCCTGGGCGCGCTTGAGGCTCTGGTGCGGGAGGACCAGCAGGAACTCCTCACCGCCGAACCGGTACACGCCGTCGCTCTTGCGGACCTGCCCCGACAGCTCGGCGGCGACCGTGCGCAGGGCCAGGTCCCCGGCCTGATGGCCGTAGATGTCGTTGTAAGCCTTGAAGTTGTCCACGTCGCACATGGCCAGGCTGTACTCCTCGCCGTAACGGATGCTGCGGGCGTGCAGCTGCTCAAGGTCCTCCGCGAGCTTGAGCCGGTTGTGCAGCCCCGTCAGGGGGTCCGTCCGCGCCTGCTGCGACAGCACCTTCCGGTAATGCGCCAGGTCGGCATGGAGGGTGGTGATCCGCCGGGCGACCAGGAGCCGGGCATGCAGCACAAACGGATCGAGCGGCTTGGTGACGTAGTCGTCCGCGCCGGCCTCAAGCCCGGCCAGTACATCATCCCGCGAGCCTTGGGACGTCAGCAGCACAACGTACGTGTACAGGTCCAGTTCCCGGGCGCGTATGGCGCGGCAGAGGGCCAGCCCGTCCATTCCCGGCATCATCCAGTCGGTCACCACCACGTCCGGGCTGTGCTCCAGGTACATCGCCCATGCCGCGTCACCGTCCGCCGCGGCCAGGCACTCGTGACCGGACCGTTCGACGGCGGCCCGTGCCACGAGCAGCGACCCCGGGTCGTCGTCGGCCACCAGGACTTTCACGAATCCACCCCCAGTGCAGCGTCGAGTTCGGCATCCACCCGCCGGAGTTCGGCCTCGAGCCGGTCCACCGCATCCGCACCGGCAGTGTGGTTGCCGGCCCTGCCCAGCTCCTCAAGCTCTGCGCAGATCGCCGCCGCGGCGGCAGCGCCGATGTTCGCTGCCGCACCCTTCAAGGCGTGGGCGGCCTGCACCAGCGGCGGCCCGCCGTCGTCGATGGCGGAGCGCAGCGCCGCAAGCCGCCCCGGGAGGTCCTTCCGGAACGCCTCCGCGGTGGCGGGCAGCAGGCCGCGCCCGTCCTCGGGGCCGAGGCTGCGGAGCAGGGCGAGCCTCTCCCCATCCAGCGAGGGTGCTCCCTGCCTGTCGGCGGCGTCCGGGCCGGTGTTGGCTGCGGGCCGGGTGCCGGCAGCGGCACCGGCCCCCGTGACCGCCAGGGGCTGGGGGACCTGCTCCGGCACCCAGCGTGCCAGCGCGGCCTCAAGGGCGGCCGCGTCAACGGGTTTGGCAAGGTAGTCATCCATGCCGGCGGCCAGGCAGCGCTCCCGGTCGCCATCCAGTGCCCCGGCGGTCATGGCGATGATCGGCAGCCGGTACATCCCGCCGCGGGACCGGATCACGCGTGTGGCCTCGAAACCGTCCATCACCGGCATGTGGCAGTCCATCAGGACCGCCGAATAACGGGTCGCCTCCGTGGCGTCCACGGCTTCGGCACCGTTGGACACCACGTCCACTGCATAGCCGAACTTGACCACCGTGGCGCGGGCCACGAGCTGGTTGACCTCGTTGTCCTCAACCACCAGGACCCGCCCGCGGTGCGGGCCGGAGGCCGGGGCCGGGACGGGCGGCCCGCCGGACGGTTCCGGCGCGGGCGAGGGGTTCCGGGTGGACATCAGGCGGACCAGGCGGTTGTAGAACTCGGAACTGCGCACCGGCTTCGTCAGCCATTCCCGTACACCAGCGTCTGCGATGTCAGCGGCATCCACCTGCATGGTGGAGGTGAGCATGATGAGCTCAAGGCCTGCCAGTTCAGGGTCTGCTTTTATCCGCCGCGCCAGTTCGAGGCCGTCAGTGTCCGGCATGCACAGGTCCAGCACGGCAAGGTGGAACGGCTCGCCGGCTGCCCGGGCCTGGCGGGCGCGGGCCAGGGCCGTTTGGGCGTCCGGGACGGCCTCGGGCTGGAGCCGCCAGCCGCGCAGCTGTGATTCCAGCACCAGGCGGTTGGTGGCGTTGTCGTCCACCACAAGCGCGCGCAGTCCGGCGAGGAAACCGGCAGTCGGGACGGGGTCGGTGGACGGAGGGGCGACCGGCAGGGGCAGGCGGAACCAGAACGTGCTGCCCTGGCCGGGGGTGCTTTCCAGTCCGATGTCGCCGTCCATGGCCTTGGTCAGGCGGCTGCTGATGGCCAGGCCCAGCCCGGTGCCGCCGTAGCGGCGGGTGGTGGAGGCATCCGCCTGGGAGAACGACTGGAACAGTTTCCGGTGGTGGGCGGGATCGATGCCGATGCCGGTGTCCCGGACCTCGAAGTGGATGGTTGAGGTGCTGCCGGGGGCGGCCCCGGGGTTTTCCGTGCGGACGCGGATGGATACTTCCCCGGACGCTGTGAACTTGACGGCATTGGACGCGAGGTTCAGCAGGATCTGACGGATCCGGCCGGAGTCGCCCTCCAACCGGGCCGGCACCTCCGGCTCGCAGTAGCCGATGAGCTCGAGGTTCTTGGCCAGTGCCGGTTCGGCCAGCAGCCCGGCCACCTCCTCCACCAGTACCCTGGGGTCGAACGGCCTGACGTCAAGGTCCACCTTGCCGGCCTCGAGTTTCGAGAAGTCCAGGATGTCGTTGATGAGGGCCAGCAAGGCCTCGCCGGCGCCTTTCACGCCCTGTGCGTACTGCTTCTGGGTTTCGTCCAGCCGGGTTTCCAGCAGCAGGGACGTCAGGCCCACCACCCCGTTCATGGGGGTGCGGATTTCGTGGCTCATGGTGGCGAGGAACTCCGACTTGAGCCGGCTGGACTCCATGGCCGCCTCCCGTGCCGTCTCCAGCTCCCGGGTCCGTACTGCCACCTCCTCCTCCAGGCCGGTGGTCAGGCGGATGTTCTCGAAGACAATGAGGACCTGCCGGGCCAGGACGCTGGCCAGGAGGATGGCTCCAACCACCACCAGGAACGGGTTTACCTCGCTGAGGTGGGGGACCGCGAACAGCAGCACGGCCAGCACCAGGGGGGTGTACGGCAGCAGCTCAAGGGCAAGCGTGTATGTGGTGCGGTCCCTGCCGGTGCCTTCCGCATTCGGAGCCAGGGGAGCCAGGGCGATGAGGAGGAAGGCGGCGATCCAGCCAAGGGCGAGCGGCGAGCCCGTGGCGCCCGTGACGCCGTCGAATGTCATCCGCACGTAGATGCTGTCCGTGACGGCGAGGACCACCATGCCGCCGCCGAAGCAGAGCCAGGGGAGGCGCTCACCGGGCTGCCGACGCATGGCCAGGACCAGGACCAGCGAGGTGATCACGAGGTCCGCAACCGGGTAGGCCATGCCCGTGATCCGGGTCAGCGGGTCTCCGACGGAGTCCACGGCAGGGCCAAGTGCCGTGTACCAGCTGACCACCAGCACCGAACCGGCAATCACTGCCGCGTCCATCACCGCCCGGTACAGCGCCACCGGGCTGCCGGTCCGGCGCTTGAACAGGAAGAGCGCGACGACGGCGGGCAGCGCATACCCGATGAACCCGGCGTCCGCCAGCGAGGGGAAGGGATAGGTGTGGTCGAACGCGAGGCCGTAGTAGGCATAGACCGCCATCCCTGCCGCCCACACGAACACGGCAACAGCCATGAAGGTCCAGGCCCGGGCGTTGGGGCCGCCCCGGACAGCGGCGCGGGTGCAGCTCGCCCCCGCCAGCAACGAGGCCGCGAGGATCAGGAAGTCGCCTGTTACCAGGGCATGCGGTGTGCCGTTATTGGCGGCGAAATACGCCCACAGCGCTCCCAGTACCAGGATGGCCGCCAGGACCAGCCATAGCGGCCGCGTTCCGCCTGTCAGCACAGTTCCGCCGGTCAGCACAGTGCGCGGGTGTTCCGGGTGGCCCTGTCCCGGGCGACCCTGTTCACCGAGACCAGTCTTGGACACGGAAATTCCCTCCCCCCAGCGGCGCCCGGAGCCCCCGGAGGTGAGGCCGGGGCCCACCCGAGACCTGGGTGGAGACGCCTTTTTATGATATCCCTCACATCACCGAAAAAGGCCGGGCCGGAACCTCGCTCACCGGGCCTTAAGGGCATGCAGCGCCTCTTCCGCCTGGCGCAGGGCGTACTGCAGCCTGGCGCCCGGTTCCGGCAGCGAGAAGAGGTAGCCCTGCAGGGAATCGCATTCCAGCGCGGTCAGGTAGTCCGCCTGGGCCGCCGTCTCCACGCCCTCTGCCGTGACCGTCAGGCCCAAACTGTGGGCCATGTTGATCATCGAGCTGAGGATGGGCAGCCGCTCCTCGCCCGTACGCACCATGGACACAAACGTTTTGTCGATCTTTACCGTGTCCACGGGGAGGTCCTGCAGCCGGCCCAGCGACGAATAGCCGGTCCCGAAGTCATCCAGGGCCACGCGGGCGCCGGCATCCCGCAGCGTGGAAAGCTGCCTGATCAGGTTGCAGTCGGCGTCGAAGAAAACACTCTCGGTCACCTCGAGCACCAGCTGGTAGGCGGGGACGCCGCTGGCTTCGGCGAGATGGAGGACGCCGGCGGCAAAGTCCGGTTCCTGCAGCTGGACTCCCGAGACGTTGACGGACAGCGACCGCGACGGGTCCCGGCTCAGCCATCCAGCCAGCTCCACCATCCCCAGCGCCATCACCTCCGCGCCGATCTCGTTGATCAGTCCGGTGCGTTCAGCCAGCGGGATAAAAACCGACGGCGGGATCCGGCGCCCGTCCCGCTCCCACCTTGCCAGCGCTTCGAACTTGACCACCTGGCCCATGCGGTGGGACACAATGGGCTGGAAGTCCACGGTGATTTCGCCGCGCGGCACGGCAAGCTGCAGCGCGCTTTCCATGTCCGTCCGCTGCACCAGCGCCGTCATCATGTCCGGATGGAACCGCAGGAAACGGTTCTTGCCCGCGGCCTTCGCAGCGTACATGGCGATATCGGCCTGGCGCAGGAGCTCCGACGGGCCCACGCTGTCCTGGGCCAGTGATGCGAGCCCCAGGCTGAGGCTGGGCCGGAGCAGCCTGCCGCTGATGGTGACGGGAACGTGCAGGCAGCGCACGATGCAGGCTGCGATTTCGTCCGCGTCCGGGCATGCGGTCAGGAGCACCACGAACTCGTCGCCGCCGAGCCGGGCGACGACGTCGGCGGTGGGGACGCAGCCACGGAGCCGGCGGGACACCTCGATCAGCATGTCGTCGCCGGCCTGGTGGCCAAGGATGTCATTGACCTCCTTGAAGTCGTCCAGGTCCAGGAGGAGGACATCCACGGTCTTGAGCCGGGGCTCCGCCAGCGCCTCAGCCAGGGAATCGTTGAACACCGCCCTGTTCGCCAGGCCCGTAAGGGGATCCTGGAAGGCCATGGCCCGCAGTTTTTCCGCCTGCGCAGCGAGGTCCTGCATGGCCTGCTGTGCCTGCTCCTGGGCTTGCCGCCGCGGAGTCACGTCGCGGAAGCTCCACACCCGGCCCACAATGTTCTCGCCCACCCGCTGCGGACGGGAGTAGCGCTCGAGCGTGCGTCCGTCCTTGAAGTCCAGGACGTCGTGGCTTTCGGCTTCGGGGTCGTTGTGCAGTACCGTCAGCCGCGCCATAAAGGCGACGGGGTCCTTAACCTGGGCAACGATGAGCCGCATGATCGGTTCCTCCGTGTCACCGTCCAGGAGCTCCGGCGGGATGTTCCACATGCTGAGGAACTGGTCATTGAAGCCGGCAACGCGGCCCTCGGAACTGATCACCAGGATGCCGTCGGCGGTGGACTCCAGCGCGGCGGACAGCAAGGACATGGCTTCCCGCAGGTGCGCTTCCGCCTCGCTCCGGTGCGAAGTACCCCGGACGGACAGCAGGAGTTGCGCCCCGGTGCGGACGCCGTCGTCGGGCGCGTCATGAACGGCGGCGTGGACATCGGCGGGAAGCAGGGAACCGGCCACCTCGGCGGAAAACTCGGTGCCGTCCCCGTGGACGCCACGCACCTCGATCGGCGGCGGGTAGCTTTCCGTGCCTGCGAGGAGCTGCTGTACCAAATGCTCCGCGGGCTCGTGGAAGCCGGGAGCCAGGAACGTGCGGTAATCCCGGCCCGGGAACCCTTCCTTTGGAAAGCCGAAGAGCCTGGCCGCAGCAGCGTTGGCGATTGTGATGGTGCCGTCGCCCGTCAGGGCCAGCAGGGCGTCCGGGTTGGCATCCAGAATTGTGCCAAATGTTCGAAATACCGAATTTATGCCGTGGCCCGATGCAGCCATAACACCACCCCCCTCGCACATCATAAACGCGAAACGGGGAATTTCCCCCGGAGGAGAGGAAACGGTGCCTACTGTTTACCTGGGGCGCCGGCGGCGGTCCGGCCAGAAGGCAGGAACGCCGCCCTCCGCGTGGAGGGCGGCGTTTCGCCTGTGTGGAATGATGCGGTGCTGCTACACCCTGCGGTGGCTGCGGTTGGTGACTGCCCCGTAGACCAGCAGCACGATGATGGAACCGAGGATGGCCAGCAGCCAGGTGCGGATGTCGAAGAATTCTGCCAGCCCGCCGCCGAAGATCAGCGAACCGATCCAGCCGCCCAGGATGGCGCCGACAACCCCCAGGACCATGGTGATGACCCAGCCGCCGCCCTGGCGGCCCGGCAGGATTGCCTTGGCAATAGCGCCGGCAATCAGGCCCAAAATGAGAAATCCGAGAATGCCCATGTTGTCACTCCTTAGATCGTTAAGTTGTGCCGGGCCCCCATTTCCGGTGTTCCTAATTCAATCAGCGTGCTTACTTCCCTGCAAGGCTTTCAATGTCACAGGATGACTGTCAGTTGGTGGCCGGAAATTGCCGCTTGGGTAGGATTGGGTGTTCCCGCAGCTGACTAAGGAGCCCGGCATGCCCAGCCAGAAGACTGACCGGCCGCGCGCCATTTTCCTCGACATCGATGGTACGTACGCCGATCACGGGCTCGCTCCGGCCGCCCACGTGGAGGCAGTGCGCACGGCACGCGCGCTGGGCCATTTGGTCTTTGTCTGCACCGGGCGGCCGCTGTCCATGGTCCCGGCCCACATTTTGGAGGCCGGGTTCGACGGCGTCATCACCGGTGCGGGCGCGCGCGTTGAGCTTAACGGGGAGGTCCTCAAGGACACCCGGTTCGCGCCGGACCTGGCGGCCCTGATCGTGGAAACCCTGGACGAGCACAACGCCGCCTACATCCTGGAGGCACCTGAGGCCTTGCACGGCCGCACCGGTGTGGACCAGCGGCTGCGGGAGGTGCTCGGCCCCGTGTTTGCCGGCCGCCCCCGGCACGACGGAGTCCTGAGCACCGACGTCGATCCCCTGGAGGACATCCTGGGGCCGATGCAGTACAGCGACGACCTGCGCTCAGCCTCGTACGCCAAAATCTCCTGCTTCGACTCGCCGGTGCCCCTGACGGAACTGATGCCCACCTTCGGGCCGGAGGTGGCGCTCATCCCCAGTTCGTTGTCCGCGCTGGGCGATCGTGCCGGCGAGATCTATATGGCCGGAACGCACAAGGCGGTCGGGATCCAGGTCCTGGAGGAGCGCCTGGGGCTGCAGCGCGGGGATATTGTGGCCATCGGTGACAGCGCCAACGACATCGAAATGCTCGAGTACGCGGGGGTGGGCATCGCCATCGAGGGCGGCCACCCCGGCGTACTGGCCGTCGCCGACAGGGTTACCCCGGGGCCGGCAGGGAACGGTGTGGCGCTCGCGTTTGCCGAGCTCGGACTCCTGGGCTGAGTCAATCGCTGTACCGGCGGCCCCGCATCAGCGGCGTGCGCTGAACTGCCCCTTCGCGACGGGAGCCGTGCCAGGTGCTGCCGGGGACGGGGCGGAGGTCCCGAAGCCCCGCACCAGCCAGCCCTCGGCCTCCCAGGCGGCAGCGTCGAGGGCGTTGCGTGCGTCCAGCACCACCCGCCGTCGGACCATCCCGCCGGCCGCGGCAGGGGACAGTTGCCGGTACTCGTCCCACTCCGTCAGCAGCAGCACGAGTTCGGCGTCCGCAAGCGCACGTGCCGTGGAGGTTTCAAAGCGCAGCCGCGGGTAGCGCCGCCAGGCGTGGTTGATGGCCTTGGGATCCGTTACCGTCACGTGTGCCCCGGCCGCCGCCAGCCGGTCGGCCACGTCCAGCGCGGGGGAGTCGCGGATATCGTCGGTGTCCGGTTTGAACGACGCGCCCAGCACCGTGACGGAGCGGCCGGACACGCTGCCGCCGCACAGCTCCGCGGCCAGGCTGGCAGTGCGTTCCCGCTGGCCCAGGTTCACCGAGTCGACCAGCCGCATCCAGTCCTGCACGCCGGCTGCACCATGGACGGCGGCCTGTGCACCGAAGCTGCGGATGTCCTTGGGAAGGCAGCCGCCGCCGAAACCGAGCCCGGCGTGCAGGTACCGGTTCCCGATTCTGGGGTCCAGCCCCATTGCTTCGCTGAGTTCGGTCACGTCCGCGCCTGATGCGTCGCAGAGTTCGGCCACGGCGTTGATGAAGCTGACCTTCGTGGCAAGGTACGCGTTGGCGGCCGACTTGATGAGTTCCGCAGTGGCGAAGTTGCACACGATCCGGGGGATCCCGGCGCGGAGCAGGGGCTCGTAGATGGCGTCGAGCACGGCAGTGACCCCCAGCGGTGCGCCGGACGGCCGGCTGAACGCGGCAGCCCGCCCACCCTCAACGCCGTACACCAGCCGGTCGGGTACCAGCGAATCCTTCACCGCCGTGCCCTGCCGCAGGAATTCCGGGTTCCAGCCCAGCAGCACGTCCGGCCGCGGGGCCAGGAGGCGGCGGAGCAGGTCCACGGTGCCAACGGGCACGGTGGATTTACCGACGACGACGGCGCCCGCGGCCAGGTGCGGCAGCAGGGCTTCCACAGCGGAGACCAGGAAGGTGAGGTCGGCGGCGTCGGACGTCTTGTCCTGCGGCGTTCCCACGCACAGGAAGTGGACCTGGGCGTCCTTGGCCTCCCTGGGGTCGGTGGAGAACCGGAGCCTGCCGCCGGCCAGGCCGTCCCGAAGCAGCTCATCGAGGCCGGGCTCGTGGAAGGGGGCCGCGCCGTGCTCCAGGTGTTCCACCCGTGCAGCATCTACGTCGATGCCGACAACAGTGTGGCCCATGGACGCGAGCGTGGCGGCGTGGACGGCACCCAGGTAGCCGCAGCCAGTAACGGAAATTTTCACAGTTGTGCTCCCTTGGGGGTGGTGGGCCCGGCCGGAACCGGTGCGCCGGCAATGGCTCCCGTGTAATGGCTTATGAGCTCGGCACAAAGGGCCGGCCAGGTCCGTTCCTGAACCGAGGCGTGGGCCGCTGCGGCGAATGCGCGGCGCTTGGCGTCGTCGCCCACCAGGTCCAGGACGCGGCTGCGCAGCGCGGCGAGATCGCCGGGCTCGTACAGCCAGCCCGTCCGGGAATTCTCCACCAGGTCCAGGGGCCCGCCCCGGCCGGTGGCCACCACGGGAACACCGGACGCCATGGCCTCCTGGATCGTCTGGCAGAAGGTCTCGAACTCGCCGGGATGGACGAACAGGTCAAAGGACGCCACGGCCCTGGCAAGTTCTTCGCCGCCGAGGAAGCCGGTGAACACCGCACCGGGCAGGGCTGCCTCCAAGGCGGGCCGCTGGGGTCCGTCGCCCACGACCACCAGCTTTGTGCGCGGCATCCCGGCCAGCGCCGCGAGGTCCTCCACCTGCTTTTCGACGGCGAGCCTGCCAACATAGCCGACGATCCGCTCTCCGCCGGGCGCTACTGAAGCCCGCCAGCCGTCGTCGCGCTTCTCCGGGGCGAAGCGCGCCGTGTCCACCCCGCGCCGCCACATGTGGACCCGGGGGATGCCGCGGCCGCGCAACTGGTTTAGCGCGAACGTGGAGGGCACCAGGGTGCGGGTGGCGAGCAGGTGGATGTTCTCGACGCGGTTCCAGGCCCAGTTCTCCAGGAACGGAACGCCGTACTTCGCCGCGTAGCCGGGAACTTCGGTCTGGTAGACGGCAACGGTGGGGATGCCCAGCTGGTGGGCTGCCTGGACCGCCCGCCAGCCGAGGACGAACGGCGAAGCAAGGTGGACAACATCGGGTGCGTAGTCGGCAAGGATTCGCTTGACCCGGTACACACCCCCCATTGCCACCCGCACGTTCGTGTAGCCGGCCAGCGGCACCGCCGGCAGCCGGTGGATGTCCGCGCCCTTCACCTGGTCCGGTGCGTCCCCGTCCTGGCTGGCCGGGGCGATGACCAGGACGTCGTCGCCCCGGTCCTGCAGATGGTCCAGGACCCGCAGGATGGAGTGCGTGACACCGTTCATCAGCGGCAGGAATGACTCGGCAACGATTGCGATCCTCACCCCTCCACCGTGGGCTCCGGCCCTGACGTGGCGGAAGCGAATGTGTGACCCGAAAGGAAAGGTTGGGTGAACAGGAGTGGCCCGGAAGCGGCTTTAAAAAAATTACTAAGTAGGCTTGGCATCTGATGCTAAGCATGCTTAGGGTAGAGGGGCAGTCAGCGCCAAGCCTCAAGCAGCCGGGGCGGAGGCCGGTGGACGGGAACCCCGTGCCGGAGCTTCCATTGCTGGCAAACCCAGTGCACCGACACATCCAAAGGAGACGTCATGCTCAACCGCGAAAACATTGAAGACCTGCTCAACCGGAACGGCAATGTCATCGGATCCGACGGTGAGAAAATTGGCTCGATCGGACAGCTGTACGCGGATGATGACACGGGGGAGCCCACCTGGGTCACCGTCAAGACGGGGCTTTTTGGCACCTCCCAGTCTTTCGTCCCCGTCGAAGGCTCGCACACCCAGGGCGATGACCTGGTGGTTCCGTACACCAAGGAACACGTCAAGGATGCTCCCCGCGTGGACGTTGACGGCCACCTCACCCCCGAGGAAGAGGACCGCCTTTACACCCACTACGACCGCGGGGCCCGCACCTACACCGACGCCAGGAATGACGTGGACCTCCAGGGCGATGCAGACCTCAACGCCGGCACCCCCACGGCCGGCCTCGGCCGCGACGCCGACTTCGACCGGGACCGCGACCGCGACCTGGACCGTGACCGCGACCTCGCCGGCCGCGGAACCGTCGGCCACGACACGTCCGGGCCCAACACGGACGACGCCATGACGCGGTCCGAGGAGCGGCTGCACGTCGGCACCGAACGCGAAGCCACGGGCCGCGTCCGCCTGCGCAAGTACGTCACCACCGAGAACGTCACCAAGACCGTTCCCGTGCAGCGTGAGGAAGTCCGGCTGGAGCGCGAGCCCATCACGGACGCCAACCGCGGTGCCGCCATGTCCGGCCCGGCGATCAGCGAGGAAGAGCACGAGGTGACCCTGCACGAGGAGCGCCCCGTGGTGGAGAAGGAAGCCGTTCCGGTGGAACGGGTCCGCCTCGACAAGGACGTTGTCCAGGACGACGTCACGGTCAACGAGGAAGTCCGCAAGGAGCGCATCGAAGCCGACGGCGTGGACGACGACCGCCGCCTCTAGCCCGGCCTATAACCAGGCCCCGGACCGACCCGGGACCATGCACGGCTGACGCCGGGACCTTCAAGGTCCCGGCGTCAGCCGTGTGCCTGCAGGTACAGCAGGCTGATGCTGGTGCAGCCCCGCCAAGGCGGTGACTGCACCAGCCAGTAGGACGAATATCTTCAGAACTTAGTGTTCATCTCTCATTCGCGGCTCCTGTTTTCCCGGCTTACGGTTTCCGGGTCAGGTCCTGTCGCGGGCACCGCTCCGGGAGAGCAGCCAGCCAGCCCCGGCCATTACGACGCCCAGCACCAGGTGGGTCCAGTTGTCCATCATGTTCAGCGACAGGAAGTTGGCCGCCGAATCGACACCGACAATAAACCCGAAAATGCCCAGGACTACGTACAGCGCACCGGCCCCGATGAGGAAGTTGCGTGCGCCGTGTTCTGTGCGTGACATCGCCCAGCCTGTTGCCCCAATGGCCAGCTGCACGATGTTAAGGAGCATTGATACCTGGAATACGCCAAGGAACATGGCGTGGGAGTCCGGTCCCAGGAACATCAATTCGCTGTACTGGGTGGTGACGCCGGGCACGAAGCCCAGGATCCCGACCAGCAACAAAAGGATACCCACACCCATACCGGCGTTCTGGACATCTGTCCGTCCAAAGTGGACACCGTGTGCATGTGGGGATGCGGTAGTCATTCTCGCCTCCAACCGCTGATTGTGGACATACCAATTTTACGGCTGGCGCACGAAAAAAGCGTCGGGCCATGGCTGCGAACAGCCCTCCTGCAGGCCCTCCTTGAGCCTGTCGCTTCCGGGCTCGGCGGACCCGGCGTGACACCATGGAACACGATGAAACTGCGTGCTGATCAGACCGGAGACCGTGGCCTTCCCATGCCCCTGTGGCTGCAGGGTGCCGTTGAAACTGCCCAGGCGGCCTTTCTGTCCGCCCTGGTGGTTCTCGCTCCAATCGTTGCCGTTTGGGCCACGGCCGGCTTCCAGGACGGCCAGTTCGACACCCTGGCACGGCTGGCCGGACAGTCCTGGCTGCTGGTCCATGGCGTGCCGCTCGAGCTGCACGCGGCAGGCGCGGAGGCGGCGGCCCGCGGGGACGCAGGAGCCCTGACCCTGGTGCCCCTGGGGCTGACCCTTATCCCGTTCCTCCTGGCCTGGCGGGCCGGGCGGCGCCTGGCCCGCGCCTCGTACACGGACCAGCTCTGGCAGGCGCTGCTTGGCTCCTGGGTGGTGTACGCGGCTTTCGGCGCGGCCACCGGGTTCGTCTGCCGCACGCCCGACGTCGGTATCAACCTGGGCCAGGCGATTCTGGTGCCGCTGGTTCCCTACGCCCTCGGCATGGTGATCGGTGCCCGCCGCGAGGCCGGATCCTGGAGTCGGCTCATCGGCGTCGATGCCGTGGACTGGATTTCGCGCACCAGCCAGCACTCCCGTTGGGCCGGCTCCTACCTTGCGTCCGTTGCCAAGGCGGGTTTTGTGGCCGTAGTGGCGGCGCTGTCACTCGCCGCCGCGTTGCTCGCCGTGGACCTGTTCATCCACTGGAACCTGGTGGTGGCCGTGTACGAAGCCCTCGACGCCGGCGCCACCGGAGGCGCTGCCCTCACCGTCGCGCAACTCGGCTACCTGCCCAACCTGGTCGTTTTTGCCCTCGCCTGGGTGTCCGGATCAGGCTTCGCGATGGGCGTGGGGTCGCAGGTGGGTCCGCTGGGTACAGCAGTCGGACCGCTGCCCTCGATTCCCGTCCTGGCGGCCATTCCGGGCGGGCCGCTGGACTATGCGTTCGTGGCGCTGATCGTGCCGGTGCTGGCCGGTGTCCTGGCCGGCTGGTGGTTCCTGCGCGAGGGCGAGAACCACTTTGACGAATGGCTCTCCATCAAAATCCGGGCCCGCTGGTTCACGGCGGCCGCGTCCACCCTGGTGCTCGGTGCGCTGACGGGGCTGGCCGCCGGGCTGCTCTCCCTGGTCCTGGCGTGGCTGGCGCGGGGGTCGGCCGGCATTGGACGCCTGACGGAAATCGGCCCCGACCCGCTGTGGACCGGGATCTGGGTGGCAGCGGAGGTGGGAGCCGGCGTCGTGATTGGCTACGCTGCCGGGCCCTGGCTGGAACGTGAACGGGCTGCAGGTGAAGCGGAGCTGGAGCTGGTCAAGTAGTTCGGGGCTGCTAGGGGAGCCGGGCGGGGAGCGAGTTCTCGAGCTGGACCCGGCAGGCCGTCTGGGCCTGGTCGGTCAGTGCCCGGCCAAGGCACTGCTGGTACTCCTGGACCTGGTTGAAGAACAACGCCGTGACGAGGATCAGCAGGACCAGGATGGCCGAGACCACCAGCCCGGAGATGGTGCCGAACAGGACCAGCCTGGATTCCTTTAACCGCGCTGACCGGACCAGCAGGACTATCCCGAGGACCAGGCTTGCTGCGGTCAGGATGGCGGTCAGCCAAAGGTAGCCGACGTCGAGCTGGTACACGAAGAACGCGCCCAGGACTGACACAACGAAGATCCGGAACAGCGTATGCGTCCTGGCCAGCGACGCTTTTGCCGCCTCACCGAGCGGCGGTCTGTTCCGCTGCTGCTGCGCCGGCCCGGGGGTGCTGTTCATGTTTTCCAGCCTACGCGAGCCTGCCAATAAGCTAGACCAATGCGCATCGTAGTCCTCGTTTCCGGCACCGGGTCCAACCTCCAGGCAGTAATCGACGCGGTCAAGGCGGGGGAGCTCGACGTCGAGATCGCCGCCGTCGGTGCCGACCGGCCGGGCACCTACGGGGTGGAACGCTCTGCCGCGGCCGGGATCCCCACGTTTGTGGTGGACTTCAAGGCCTATGCCGACCGGGCCGAGTGGAACGCCGCCCTCACCAAGGCCGTGGCGGAGTTCGAGCCGGACGTGGTGGTCTCCTCGGGTTTCATGCGCATCGTCAGCCCCGAATTCATTGACGCCTTCAACGGCAGGTACCTGAACACCCATCCGGCCCTGCTGCCCGCGTTCCCTGGCGCCCACGGCGTCCGGGATGCGATGGCCTACGGCGTCAAGGTCACCGGCTGCACGGTGCACTGGGCCGATGCCGGCGTGGACACCGGACCCATCATCGCGCAGGAAGCCGTGGCCATCGAGGACGGCGACACCGAGGAAACCCTGCACGAGCGGATCAAGGTGGTGGAGCGCCGGCTCCTGGTCGCCACCCTGGCCAACCTCGCCGCCGCCCCCTGACCCACCCCAACTAGCTCGCAGTTGTTGTCGTTCTGAGCCCCGAAAACGGCAACTAATGCCAGTCAGTTGGGACTGGGCCTCGCGGCCTGTGGATAACGGCAGCAGGGGCCGCAAGGGTTTGCAACGATGGTGCCGTGAAGACTCCGAGTCCGCTGCCCGCACCTCTCGCCAGTCTGCCGTTCACCTTTCAGGAAGCGGTCGACGCCGGCATTAGCCTTAGGCGGCTGCGGCACGGCGCACTTCACTCACCCAGCCGTGGTATTAGGGTTCCGGACCGAGAATCAATGGCTGGTCCGGGGCCTGCACCTGTGCCGGGCGTCGTGCGGCCCTTCACCACGATCACGGCATATGCCGCTGCGTCTCATGCCACAGCCTTCACGTTCTGGCAGTTTCCGGGCTATCTGCCCGGCCAAGATGATTCTCGCATCCACATTTCCCGTCCTGACACGATGGCGATACCGCGCCGCAGGGGCGTCGTCGGTCACGTGGGACAGTTTTTTGACGACGAGATAGTTTGCGTGGACGGTTTGCTTGTGACCAGCAGGGCGCGGACCTGGCTGGACATTGCCAGACGGATGACCGTGGAAGAACTGACGGTAGTGGCAGACCATCTGGTGCGAATTCCCAGGCCGGCATTCGAATTCAGGACGCACCCATACTGCACCCTGGAGGAACTGGCCGACATGCTGGACCGGCACAAGGGAACACCCGGAATCCGGAAGGCCCGCCTGGCACTCGACCGGGCGTGCGTGGGCTCCGACTCCGCTCCTGAAACACGTCTGAGGCTTGCACTTGAAGACCGCGGCCTGCCCAAGGCGCTAGTGAATGTGCCTATTCAATTGCCTACCGGCGTCGTGCGTCAGCCGGACCTTAGTTACCCCGAGCAGCAGGTTGCTGTGGAGTACGACGGCGAGGTGCATTCCACCGCAGACCAAGTCGTTAAAGACATTGCCCGGGAGGAAGACTTCACCCGTGGAGGATGGCTCCTCGTAAGGATTTCCAAACATCACATGGAAAACGAAGGCAGGGCCGCCGTCTCGAAAGTGCGGGCCGCACTGTTGAGCAGAGGGTGGTCGCCGGACACAAGGGACCGGCAGCTAAGGCACATACAGTGATTCCACTGGGAGTTAGATGGGTGCGTGACGTCGAAGCTGCCGGAGCCGTCGAACAGTACGGACCTTCTTTACAGCAAAACGCCAGGAGTCAACGTCTCCGGGGGGACGTTTCATTGCCGACGCAGACGGCAGTCCGATATTTCTTCTCGCCCGCCGCTGCCACACGAATAGTCCTATGGCTGTGGCGGCGACGGCCACGAAGTATGGCCACCCCTGAGGTGCAGTGCTGCTGGATTGAAGCAAGGCCATAACCTCCTCACTGAGTACCAGAAGCACGGCAGCGACCACGAGAATTGCTGCCGATGACACGCGGGAGATGAGCCTCACACGCTCCTCCGCAGTTTCCAGAAGGTCCTTGGTGTGGACTGTGAAAACGTTGTATAGGCCGGCAAGCGCTTCCGACTCGCGTCGCTGAGCAGCGCCGGCAGCCACCCGTGCCTCCGTGTATTTGGCCTTGAGGACCGCGATGTCGGATTCCAGAGCGGACCGGTCTGCTGCCCTGGCCGCCTGCTCTGATACACGACGCTCGCGCTCTGCGCTCTGATGAGCGTCCCTCCTCTGCTGCCGACGGTGGAAGGCCAATTCGTTGGCGATAGCCTCAGCGGCAGCTGTCGGGGTGGCGAAGGACAATGTGGCAGCCCGGTCAGCTACGGAAACATCTGAGTCATGTCCCACTGCCGTTGCCACCGGGACGGGGGACTTCTGAATAGCCAGAGCGAGTTCTGCACGTTGGTAGCTGCGGAGCCACCTCCAGTGCCCGCCACCTTGGGCAAGCACGACCAAATCCAAGCCCAGGTCCTGTGCCTCCTGAAGGTGCGCTTGGAAAATTCCGATACTTCCGCTGGCGGCCCAGGAAATGGGCCTATAGAAGACCTCAGGTGATATCCGGCGACTATTTAAGAGCCGGCTTTTCAGGTCCCCGATACCCTGCGCGTTGGCAGGGCCCACGACCATCACACGATCAGGTTTGCAGTCAAGATACTTGAAGGCGTTCTCCGGATTGTCATGCGTGAACGCATTGCTGAGCCGACTCTTGGGAACACCCGCTGCCCGAAGCGACGCGATTGCCTTCTTGTCCTCGAGGTGGAGAACACCTCGGCGGGCGAAGTCCGATTCAATGGCTGTGACCCTGACACCGACTGTCCCCTCCGAGTTGAGCCAAAGCGTGCCTGTCAGTGTGAGCAGCATGCCTTCCGACATCGCTTGTTCCAGTGACGAGCCGTTTCCTCGAAGATGCGCATCGATTCTGGGAGCCATCTCGTCCCATACGACACAGGAAAGGAACTCGATTCCACTTGGAGACACCGAGACGAGATCAAAACTCCACCTGTTATCGGTTTTTCTGGGGGCCATGCACTCACCGCGCATCGTGATTTCGTGTTGGCCAAACTGGCTTCGTACCCAGCCACGGACTTCACTGACAGAACGTTTGGCCGGACTCGGTACCGGCTTCTGATACGGACGCATGCGGGCTCCCCATCGCTCGGCCGGAATGGTCTCCGGCATTTGTTGCGGAGCCTAGCGGTGGTCTCCGACATGGCGGGTCAAAGGTCCAAGGCCGCTACGCAACTGACTCGCATTTGTTGTCGTTCTCAGGCCTGAAAACGACAACAAATGCGAGTCAGTCGGGAGGGGAGGGGAGATGTGGGGAGATGTGGGGAGCGGGGTCTATTCCAGGCTGCGCTGCCTGGTCTCCGGGGAGAAGAACGCCATCCAGAGCACGGCCAGCAGCACCAGGCCGCCGGCCAGGGCGAAGGACGTTGCCAGGCCGAGCTCGGGCCAGAAATAGTTCGCGAAGATGAGCGGGCCGAAGCCGGCGCCCAGCCGGGAGAACGTGGACGCCCAACCGAAACCCGTCCCGCGCAGTTCGGTGGGGTACAGCTCGGAGACGTAGGCGTAGAGCACCGGGATGGCTACCTGGACCACGAATCCGAACACCAGGAGCCAGAACACCGCAGCGCTGGGGATATCCACCACAAACGCGACGATCACCAGGGTCAGCGCGGACAACGGGCCGGTGATGGCGAGGATCCATTTGCGGCCCACGCGTTCCACCAGCAGGGCGGCCACGATGACGCCCAGCAGGCCGACGGCGGCCATGGAGGCGGTGGTGACGAACGCCTTGTACTCGGCGAACCCGGCGCCGATCAGGATCCGCGGCATCCAGGTCAGGGACAGGTAGTAGACCAGCAGGATGCTGAAGAACAGCGCCCACGCCGCGGCGGTGATCTTCCAGTTGTACTGCCACACGGAGCGCAGCTGCGTCCAGGCGCTGCCGGCGGAGAGCCGCGGCACGTCTTTGGCGTCAGGCAGGCTGTATGCCCGGGCCTCGGCTCCCGTGGCTTCGACCAGGCCGTCAATGACCCGGGCCGCTTCCTCCCGCCGGCCCTTGCGGATGAGGAACAGCGGGGACTCCGGAACGCTCCTCCGGACCCAGAACACCAACAGGGCCGGCAGGACCATCACCAGCATCGTCAGCCGCCAGTCACCAAAGAGGGCCACCAACGCGGCGGAGACGAAGCCGGCCAGCGCCGCACCAACGGGCCACCACCCGTCCATGGCGGTGAGGACCTTTCCGCGCTGCTTCCGCGGAGTGAACTCACCCACCAGCGCATAGTCCACCGGGATGCATCCGCCCAGGCCGAACCCGGCCATAAACCGGAACACGCAGAACCAGATGAAGTCGGGGGAGAAGGCTCCGAGGACGGTGAAGAGGGAGAAAATCAGCAGCGTCGCGGTGAACGCCTTCTTCCGGCCGATGGTGTCCGCGATGGTGCCCCACACAAAAGCGCCGAGGGCCATGCCGATGAGGTTGGACGTCCCCACCCACGCCACCTCCCCGGGCGTCAGGGCCCAGTGCGTGGACAGCAGCGGAATGAGGATGCCGTTCAGCGTCACATCCCAGGCGTCGAACATAAAACCCAGGCCGCCGATCAGGAAGATCCTGCCCTGGACTTTCCACCGCCACGGCAGCTCCTGGACCACCTGTTCGCCGCTTGGCACAGTGGTGTAAGTATTCATCTCAGCCTCCTGGGGAAAACTCTAGTCCCGCACGTCCCGCGTCCACACTCCGGCACTACTCGCGGGGCAACCTTCGCTTCGCGATAAACTGGCCCTATCCCCACCAACCGCGGCATTGTTCCGCGAGATAAGACGGAGACATTTGTGAGCTTCACGCAGCATGAGCGCGTATCCATTGACCGTGTACCCATCCGCCGGGCGCTGATCTCGGTTTACGACAAAACCGGTCTGGAGGAGCTCGCCCAGGGCCTGCACGCAGCGGGTGTCAAGCTGGTCTCCACCGGCTCCACGGCCAAGAAGATCGCCGCCGCCGGCATCCCGGTCCAGGAGGTGGAGGAAGTCACCGGTTCGCCGGAAATGCTGGACGGCCGCGTCAAGACGCTCCACCCCCGCGTCCACGGCGGTATCCTCGCCGACCGTCGCGTCGCCGCCCACATGGAGACGCTCACCGCCATGGAGATTGAGCCGTTCGACCTGGTGGTGGTGAACCTCTACCCGTTCGTCGAAACCGTCAAGTCCGGCGCAGCCCAGGACGACGTCGTCGAGCAGATCGACATCGGAGGCCCCGCCATGGTGCGGTCGGCCGCGAAGAACCACGCCGCCGTCGCCATCGTGGTGGATCCCGGCTTCTACGGACAGGTCGTGGAAGCCGCCTCGGCCGGCGGTTTCGACCTGAAGACCCGCCGCCGCCTCGCCGCAAAGGCCTTCGCCCACACAGCGTCCTACGACAACGCGGTAGCAAGCTGGACCGCCAGCCAGTTCCTGGATGAGGACGGCGACGGCGTCATCGACTGGCCTGCCTACGCCGGCCTGTCCCTGGAACGCTCCGAGGTCCTGCGTTACGGCGAGAACCCGCACCAGCAGGCCGCACTGTACGTGGACAAGGCCGCACCGGCCGGCATCGCGCAGGCTGACCAGCTGCACGGCAAGGCAATGAGCTACAACAATTTCGTGGATGCCGATGCCGCCCTTCGCGCCGCCTACGACTTCAGCGAACCGGCTGTCGCCATCATCAAGCACGCCAATCCCTGCGGCGTGGCGATCGGATCCGCGGACGCCGCGGACCCGATCGCCGATGCCCACGCCAAGGCACACGCCTGCGATCCCGTCTCCGCTTTCGGCGGCGTCATCGCAGCAAACCGCCCCGTGACCGCTGCGATGGCCAACACCGTCAAGGACATCTTCACCGAGGTTGTCATCGCGCCCGGCTTCGAACCGGAAGCCGTGGAGATCCTCGCCAAGAAGAAGAACATCCGCCTGCTCGCCCTCCCCGAGGGCTACGGCCGGTACCCGACCGAAATCCGACAGGTCTCCGGCGGCGTGCTGGTACAGGTCACCGACAAGGTGGACGCCGACGGCGACAACCCCGCCAACTGGACCCTCGCCGCCGGCGAGGCCGCTGACGAGAAGACGCTCGCGGACCTCGCCTTCGCCTGGACCGCCTGCCGCGCAGCCAAGTCGAACGCCATCCTGCTCGCAGACAACGGCGCGGCCGTCGGCATCGGCATGGGCCAGGTCAACCGCCTCGATTCGTGCAAACTGGCCGTCGAGCGCGCCAACACGCTGGGCCTCCAGGTGGAGTCCGACAGTGCCAGTGGGGGCGATGCCCCCGGCGGTGCCTCCAACGCCAGCGTTGCCGGCGCGCCCGAGCGCGCACGCGGCGCCGTCGCGGCCTCTGACGCCTTCTTCCCCTTCGCCGACGGCCTGCAGATCCTGATCGACGCCGGCGTCCGCGCCGTGGTGCAGCCCGGCGGTTCCGTCCGGGACGAGGAAGTCATAGCGGCAGCAAACGCTGCAGGCATCACGATGTACTTCACCGGAGCCCGCCACTTCTTCCACTGATCCCCACCGCCTCAAAGAACGACGGTGCCTGTCCCTGCGGCGGGGAAAGGCGCCGTCGTTGTTGGTTCAGGCAGGGTCAGGCGCCGGGCTCTTCCCGGTTGCCGCCGTGTTTACCGGCGTCCGCGCCCCTCTGCTTGAGACGCGGACCCTCCGCCGGGAGCCGAGGCTCCCGGGGCTTGGCATCGGCCATCCGCTGCCGGGTCCAGTACTCGAGGATCTCCTCGTGGGTCTGGTGCGCGTCGCTGCGGGTGACGGATTCCGTGCCGGACGGGTCTTCGCTAGGACTTGGCTGCACTGGTGTAGGTCGCCTGGATGACGGTGCCCCAGTAAGGGCCATACATCACGTTGGTGCCGCTGTAGCCGTAGCTGTTGATCGAGTTCTGGGTTCCGGAGGAGCTGCTGCCGATGAACCAGGGGCCGCCGGAGGAGCCGCCGGTCATGTCGCAGGGAATGCCCTGGGTGCCGAACTGCGGGTTGTTGGTGTCAGGGGCAGCCGTGCCGGTGCAGCTCTTCAGCGTCTCGCCATTGAACGGCCGGGCCGCCGGGTAGCCGAAGGACTTGTAGGTCAGGCCGCGTGCCTGGTTGAAGGCCACGCCGGATCCTCCCACCACGTCTGTCAGGGTCTGGTTGTTCAGTTTGTTCAGCACGGCGAAACCGGTGTCGTACGCCATGTCGCCGTTCGCGCTCCACTGCGTGGGGGCGAAGTAGGAGCGGGCAGTCCACTTGCCGTACGGGGCGGCGCCGTTTTCGTACGCGGGGACGAAGATGAAGTTCGTGGCGAACGCGCCGGGCCCCTCGTTCAGGCAGTGGCCGGCGGTGGCAACGGTGCTTTCGTTGGCCGAGGCCACGGCGTTGCCGGAGCAGACGTAGTTTTGGCCGCCGAGGGTGAAGAACACTTTGCCGATGTGCTTGACCGGGGTTTCACTGGCCGCGAGGGTCTGCTTGCCCTTGGTCGCCTGGACCTGGGAACCCTTGCCTTTTTCCACCACGGCTGAACGGTTGCCGCGTTCCAGTGCCTTGGCAGCCAGGACATCGCCCGGAATGGCGCTCCGCATCTTGTCAGCCGTCCAGTACTCGGCCGCACCTGCGCCGTCAGCGGCGACGCTGACAACGGCGGGATCCTTCTGGTCCCCGGAGGCGGCGGGAGCGGCGCCCGCTCCGCCGGCTGTGCTGAGCGCCAGAACGGCGGCTGCTGGAAGGCTCAGGAGGCCTGTGGCCCAAGACCTGGTACGCGTCATTGTTGTCCTGTCTGAACGGGATATTGGCCCCGGGGCGGGCCGGAGAAGTGACGTAGCGAATTTATCGTCACATGACAAATTTGTAAATAGTAGTGACGTATCATGTATGGCTCTTCGGGGCCCGGGAGTCATCGCCGAAAAGCAGGCGACGGCGGGCCGGGGCACCCGGGCGGGCGGCGCCGTCGTACGCTCTCCAGCGCTGTAATCCTGATCACGGCGGTAGGGTTCAAACGCTGGTCCTCGGGTAAGTTGTACGTGGTGAAATGGACCGAAATTTCACAACCAAGCCGACCCACAGGGAGACGCCCGCGCATGTCCAAGATTATCTACACCCACACCGACGAAGCGCCGATGCTGGCTACCTATTCGTTCCTGCCCATCATCGAGGCCTTCGCTTCGACAGCAGGTGTGGAGGTGGAGACCCGCGACATCTCGCTCGCCGGCCGCATCATCGCCGTCTTCGGTGACTACCTGACCCCCGAGCAGCAGATCGGTGACGCCCTTGCTGAACTCGGTGAGCTGGCAAAGACGCCGGAAGCCAACATCATCAAGCTGCCCAACATCAGCGCTTCCATCCCGCAGCTGAAGGCGGCCATTGCAGAGTTGCAGGGCCAGGGCTACGCGCTGCCGGACTACCCGGACAACCCGTCCTCGGACGAAGAGACCGCCATCCGTTCCCGCTACGACAAGATCAAGGGCTCCGCAGTGAACCCGGTCCTGCGCGAGGGCAACTCGGACCGCCGCGCACCCCTGTCCGTCAAGAATTACGCCCGCCAGAACCCGCACTCCATGGGCGCCTGGACTGCTGACTCCAAGACCAACGTTGCCACCATGGGCAAGGACGACTTCCGCTCCAACGAACAGTCGGTCGTCATTGAAAGAGAAGGCACCATCGCCATCCAGCTGGTCCGCGAGGACGGCTCGGTCAAGGTCCTGAAGAAGGCCTTCCCCGTGCAGGCCGGCGAGGTCATCGACGGCACTGTCATGCGTGCCGCGGCCCTGGACGAGTTCCTGAAGGCCCAGGTTGCCCGCGCCAAGGAAGAGGGCGTGCTGTTCTCCGCCCACCTGAAGGCCACCATGATGAAGGTCTCCGACCCCATCATCTTCGGGCACGTGGTCAAGGCCTACTTCTCCGAGCTCTTCGAGACCTACGGCAAGCAGCTTGCCGCCGCCGGGCTGAGCCCCAACAATGGCCTCGCCGCCATCCTGAGCGGACTTGAGGACCTGCCCGAGGACGTCCGCGAAGGTGTCCAGGGCCTCATCAAGAAGGGCCTCGAAGACGGTCCCGCCCTGGCCATGGTGGACTCGGACAAGGGCATCACCACCCTGAACGTCCCCAGCGACGTCATCGTGGACGCGTCCATGCCCGCCATGATCCGCAGCTCGGGCCACATGTGGGGTCCGGACGGCAAGGAAGCAGACACCCTGGCCGTCCTGCCCGACAGCTCCTACGCCGGCATCTACCAGGTGGTCATCGATGACTGCCGCGCCAATGGCGCCTACGATCCCACCACCATGGGTACCGTGCCGAACGTCGGCCTCATGGCCCAGGCAGCCGAGGAATACGGCAGCCACGACAAGACCTTCGAAATCCAGGAAGCCGGCACCGTCCAGATCGTCGACGGCTCCGGCAACGTCCTGATCGAACACCAGGTTTCCGAGGGCGACATCTGGCGCGCCTGCCAGACCAAGGACCTGCCCATCCGCGACTGGGTCAAGCTGGCCGTCACCCGCGCCCGCGCCTCCCAGACCCCCGCCGTGTTCTGGCTGGATGAGGAGCGCGCCCACGACGCCAACCTCATCGCCAAGGTCAACGAGTACCTCAAGGACCACGACACCGAGGGCCTGGACATCCAGATCATGTCCCCGGTCAAGGCCATCGCCTACACCCTGGAGCGGATCCGCAAGGGCCAGGACACCATCTCCGTGTCCGGCAACGTCCTCCGCGACTACCTCACGGACCTGTTCCCCATCCTCGAACTGGGCACCAGCGCCAAGATGCTGTCCGTGGTCCCGCTGATGAACGGTGGCGGCCTGTTCGAGACCGGTGCCGGCGGTTCCGCTCCGAAGCACGTCCAGCAGCTGCTCAAGGAAAACCACCTGCGCTGGGACAGCCTGGGCGAGTTCCTGGCCTTGGCCGTCAGCTTCGAGCACCTGGCCACCACCACCGGCAACGCCCGCGCCCAGGTCCTGGCCGACACCCTGGACCGCGCCACCGGCACGTTCCTGCTGGAGAACAAGTCCCCGAGCCGCCGCGCCGGCGAGCTGGACAACCGGGGCAGCCACTACTTCCTGGCCCGCTACTGGGCCGAGGAATTGGCCAAGCAGACGGACGACGCCGACCTGGCCGCCGCGTTCCGTCCGGTCGCCGATGAACTTTCCTCCAAGGAAGAAACCATTGTGGGCGAGCTGGCCGAGGTCCAGGGCTCCCCGGTGGACATCGGGGGCTACTACCACCCGGATGAGGCCAAGGCCTCCGCGGTGATGCGCCCCTCGGCCACCCTCAACAAGGTCGTGGCGAGCCTGAGCTAGGCCACGGCTGCTGCGGCAGCTGCAGGTTGAAGAGGGGGGGGGGCAGGGGGACGAGGGG
>NZ_BAAHNO010000021.1:37310-40380 GCF_054656615.1 Arthrobacter sp. AD-310
CCCCCCCCCCCCCCCCCCCCCCCCCCCCCCTCTTTGCTGTCCTGATCTCCGACTGTCCGCCGGGGACGAATGCCAACGGGAGGCTGGCCGGAAGGGAGGCGCCGCCGTCGTTCGTGGCCTGAAGCGTTAGTCCTTGCCTTTGCCCTTGTCCTCGCCTTTTCCGGGCGCGCCGTTCCCCTGGTCCTGGCCGGAATCGGCAGGTTGCGTGGCCGCCGGGGCAGGTACCTCCGGAACGGGCGACTGCGTTGCTGCCTGCTCCGCGGCCGCCTTTTCCTTGGCGGCCTGCTCCGCGGCGGCGATCGCGTCCTCAAGGTCGGCGCGGACAGCGGTGGCTATGGTGGTGATGCTCCGGTGACGTTCTTCGCTGATGTCCCCCCGGTCCTGGGCCTCGGCAAGTTCGGCCTCGAGGCCTTCCAACGCCTTCAGCGCTCCGTTGGGATCGTTTTGCGATGAAGCCTGGGTAACCTCCAGGACGCGGGCCTGGAGCTGCCGGGCTGTGTCACGCTTCAGGCCCGTTTCGCCCGTGCCGCAACCGGCAACTGAACCGGCCGTGAGCGCGGCTGCGGCCAGACCAACCACCACGCGGGTGGCAGTGCGCCGTGCCAGGCTCACGGTTCCACGCTCTTTTGAAGCTCTTCCAGATGCTCGCCCAGGACTCCGCTCACCTCAGGGTAGGGCACGACGTCGGCGGGAGACTGGGCAGACAACGTCAGCATCACGGCGACGACGGCAGCCGCCACCACCACAAGGGCGAGCACCACCGCGAGCCAGAAGCGCTTTGTCCGGGCCTGCGGGTGCAGGTTTACGGCAGCTGCAGCATTCACCGCCGGCTGCTTCCCGCCCGTTGTCTCTGCGGGAGCAGCAGCAGGTTCCGCTGCTGCTTCACGGATCTCGTCGACCGATTCCTCCGCGGTAATAGACGGCGGGTGGAAGGGCATCGCTGGCAGGACGCGAGTGGTTTCGGGCGCCAGTTCCCCGGGCGTTGACGCGGGGGACACGAGGGCCTGCCGCAGGGCGGTCTCGACGTCTGCCGCGGCTGGACGTTGCAGCGGCTCGAGGGCGGTCATGGAGCGGATCAGGTCCGCCCACTCGGAGGGGACGTCGTCGGGTATTTCCGGCGCGCGGTGGAGCCTTGCCACAGCGGATTCCACGGCGCTGCCCGGGTATTCGACGATCCCCTTGATGCACTCCAGCAGGACCAGGCCCAGCGAGTAGATATCGGTGGCGGGGGAGAGGGGCTGGCCCATTGCCTGCTCGGGGCTGAGGTACGCGGCGGTGCCCACCATGGTTCCGGTGGCTGTGAGCCTGGTGGCATCGACAATCCGGGCGATGCCGAAATCGGTCAGTTTGGGCCTCAGCGGTTCGCCCGGGCGGATCTGGACCAGCAGGATGTTGCCCGGTTTGATGTCACGGTGGATGATGCCCAAGCCGTGAACGTAAGCCAGGGCATCGGCGATCCCAGCGCCGATGACAGCCAGTTCGTCGAGCGGGACGGTGCTGTGCCGGATCCGGGCACGCAGGTCCTGGCCCTCCACCAGTTCCATGGTGAGGAAGGGGCGGGGCTCGTCCGGGATCCGGGTGTCGATGCCGGCGTCAAACAGGGTGACCAAACCGGGGTGGTTAAGGGTTGCCAGAAGCTGGATCTCCGCTTCCTGGCGCTTCAGTTCTTCCGTGTCCGGGGCCTGCGGGGCGAAGAGCTTGAGGGCTACATCGCGGCCGAGGTTTTCGTCCCGGGCGCAATAAACCGAGGACATTCCCCCACGGCCAATAACTTCGCCCAAACGATAACGTCCGCCGACCATTTCATTCGCAATGGAGCTAGGCGATTCCGCCACCATGACCGTTCCTCCCGGTGCGCTGCGGCACTGTCGTATTGAAATTATACGGGCGGCGGGGCGGTGCTCGCGATTGGACCGGGCTTTTAGGGTAGGCACGCCGACGGCCCGGCGGCGAAATTCGGGGATATTCGCCGCCGGACCACCGGCCACAAGGACATGTGTGCTGAAGACATGTTTTGCGTTGTTTGTTAGATTTCCGCCGGGACGGACCTCCCTTCACTCAGCCTGCTGATTGCAGCCGCTTCAGGCGCAGGGCGCAGGCGCTCCTACATGTTTGGAGGTGGCTAGGACATCCGGCGCTTGCGCAGCATCAGCAGCCCGGCCACGAGAAGCAGCAGGGCGAGCGGAACCAGCGAGGCGTCCACACCGGTGTTGGCCAGGGCGGTCCCACCCCGGGCCGGGTTACTGCGGGGGGTGGTGTCCATGGCGATGGCGCCGCCTACCGCAGTGGAGCCCGCTGGGGCTACAGCGATGCTGCCGGTGCCGGGGTCGGTAGTGCCGGTGTTGGTGCCGGTCCCGGTGTCCGTGCCGGAGGTGCCATTGTCAGTACCAGTTCCCGTTCCCGGGTCGGTTCCGGTGTCGGTGCCGGGGTTGTTTGTGCCGGGATCCACGGTGCCGACTCCGTCGGTGTTGCCGTCCCCATCGCCCGGATTCTCAGCGCCGGGAGTCCCGGTGCCTGGGTTCTCCGTGCCCGTTTCGCCGCCAACCAGTCCGATTCCAAGGCCAACGCCCAGATCGGCGCCAAGGTCTAGGCCGCCACTGCCGTCGGTGGTGCCGTCGGTTCCGGTGGTGTTGCCGAGGCCGAGGTCAAGGGCCGCATCAACTGCAGCGCCCAAACCGTCAGTGGTGCCGTTGCCCAGGTCGACATCAACGACTGCGCCTACGACGGTGTCAAGTCCGCCAGTGGTGCCGTCGGTTCCGGTGACGTCGCCGAGACCAAGGCCGAGGTCAAGGGCCGCATCAACTGCGGTGCCCAAACCGTCGGTGGTGCCGTCGGTTCCGGTGGTGTTGCCGAGGCCGAGGTTGATGTCGGCTGCTGCGGCTGCGTCGGCGGTGGTTCCGCCGTCTGTGACCGTGCCGGTGCCGAGTGCCAGGGCGGCGTCTGCGGCAACGGCGAGGTCGGTGGCGCCGGTGGTGGTTCCGCCGTCTGTGACCGTGCCGGTGCCGAGTGCCAGGGCGGCGTCTGCGGCAACGGCGAGGTCGGTGGCGCCGGTGGTGGTTCCGCCGTCTGT
>NZ_BAAHNO010000022.1:0-174679 GCF_054656615.1 Arthrobacter sp. AD-310
TCACTCACGACTTGATGGGTCCGCTGCTAGATGGCTTCGCCGGGGTGGGGTACGCGGACCGTCTGCTGAGTGGATCCCTGTCGGTCGACGAGGACGATCCGCATGGTCTTGGGGGCCCGCGCTGCGACGTACCGGACCTGCTCCAGGCACAGTCCCTGAATCTTCATGACAGCGCGCTGAACGTAGGGCATCCCGGTCACCACGGCGAGTTCGTCGAGCTGCGCTTGAGTGGCCCTGGCGGGTGCCTGCAAAGCTCCGGTTACCGGATCCCAGGACCACCCGGCCAGGTGGTTTGAGATCCACTGCTTCTGGCGCTGGCTGAGGCTATGCGGCTTTGGTTGCGCACCCTGGGCCTCCAGGGCCCGCTTGCGGGCTTTGCTTGCTACCTTGCGCTTGTCCCAGAACACGTCACCGGAAGCGACCCTCTTGGCCGCCCTGCGGTTCGTCCTGCGGGGCATCGTGATCTTGACTCCGAGATCTGGAACGGGCGGGAGCTTTGTCGGCGTCTTGCGCTGCTCGCGCCGGCTGAAACTTCGGTTGCTGCTCATTGGTGAAGCACCTCCTCTGTGAATAGTCCAGACGGTGTCTGGACTATTGGCTGGTCGTCGTCGATGTTGGCCGCGGAGCTCTCAACGACTCTGCGACAGCCCCCGGGTCGGCGACAGCCGACCGGTGCCTCACGGCACCTCTGCAACACCTTCGCCAGAGGCCGCGAGGCTTTGTCGCTGCATGTCTTCAGAGACACCAAAGACATCGTCGAAGGAGTCTCTGATCCGACGGCCGGCAGGCCGGCGGGAGGCTGGAGCCACTCGCGCCAGCGATGGCTCCAGGGGCACCCCAACGACGCGCCAGCGTTGGTGGGGCAAGGGAGCAGAGCGAGTGCAGTAGGGGCCCGGAGCGCAGCGGAGGGTGAGGGAGCGAAGCGACCGAAGGGATGTCGGCTGTGCCGACCACCGAGCGAAGCGAGGTGCCATCCCCCCTTATGCCCTTTTGACTGTTTCCCTCGCATCTGGAGCTTTAGCGGAAGATCGAGGGGGTTTCTGTTGCCGTGGCGCGGGAAAATAGCTTCCACTGCTTCCGTTCACCCCGACCGTTTTCGGTTTCCACTGGTGGAAGGTCGGGTTGAACGGTGGCTATTTTCCGGCGTTTTTGGGCTATTGGCTTTCCACCGGGATCTCTAGTGCGTGGCACCCGGTGGAAAGCGTGCTGCGGAGCAGCGTCAAGGGGTCTGCGACGAAGGAGTGGACACCGTTCCGGCCCGTTCTTCTCGTGTGGCAACAGGCCGCTGTGACGCAGGAGCAGCGGTTCCATACGAGGTGGCGGCGGAGGGGACTGCTGAGGAACGAAGCCGTCCCTGGAGTCGCTGCCGAGGTGCTGCGCAGCAGCTGCTGACGTGGTGCCCTGGCACCACCATGGATGGGTATGAAAGCCCCGCAGGGATCTGCTCCACACGTCCTCATGGCACCGCATCGGAGGACGCTGCGTGTCCTGGTTCAACAGATGTGGCACCCTTGCTCCACACAGCTACAGAGGGTCCACAGGGAGACAGGAGTCGCTGTCCTGGTTGTCGCTCCACAGACACCGCGCTGCTCCCCCGCTGGTTGCTCCAGTGTCGTTGGTGGCACCAATGCACAGCTCGTCAGGAAGCCGCCGGCGGTGCTGCTGATTTAGTGCCACAGCCTGTGGCGCAATCTTCCACAGCGGCTTCCTCACGCTTCATCACAGCAGCTGCTGGATAGCCGGCTACGGCCGTGGCTGACTCTGCCCCGGCTGCTCCCCCATCGGGCCCTGGAACCTCTCCCAGGGCCCGGCTGCACAGCTTTTCAGCGTGCTCTCCTCCGCTGCATCGCGGGGTTTAGCCAGGGAGGTTTGCTTCCCAAGCGAGAGTCCTTCAAGGGGGTGGGTGGCGGCTGTCATCTGACTGGCCTTCCATCCTGTTTCGCCCCGCCCTACACCCCTTCATCCTTGGCCTGCCAGGTGGTGCAGCGCCCCTCGCACACACGGTTACCACGAGCTGGCAAAGAGCTCTGCATCCGCCTTGGCGGGTCTTTGCCAGCTCGAGGTAACCGGACTGTGGAACCACCTGGCAGGCCATGGGGCAATGGGCCAGTGCATCGCCACCCACCCCCGCCCCCGCTGTTTCCAGGCACCGTGCATCCGCTCCAGCGTGGCGCTCGAAGAGCGCCGGCGGGCAAGAAAAATGCAGCCCGAAAGCTGCAAGCTTGCGCCCATGTGTGACCAGATTTTGACCAGCATCGCCCAGCTTTGGGCATCGTTGGGCACAGGATGATCCAGTACAGCAGCAAAACTGCTGGATTCAGGGCACGCCGGGGCCCTGATACTGCTGCTGGCTGGTTTATGGTCACAACGGGCCCGTTGACTGCCCACGGTCAGCCCAGAAGCTGCCCAAGCTCGAATAGCAGGTCACAACCAGCCCGCGTCTTGGTCAGTAGCCGCCCGGCTTTGGGCCAAAAGTGGGCTTGGCTGTGAAGCAGGGGCGATTCGTGACCATAAAGTGGCCGCGTTCAGCCCACATAGGGGCCGAACGGGACAGCACGCTCTAACTGCGCTGAACTCGATGTCTGCTGCGTGGGCGATGATGAATCCATGGGGAAACCATCGCGCAGGCAGAACCGCCGGAACCGTCACGCTCCAAAATCAACCAGCCAGCTCCGGCCTCACGGCCTCACCCTCACTGTGGGCGCCAGCCCGACCACAAAGAGCAACAGCCAGCCCTCGTTGCAGAACGAGCTGCGGCTCGTCCGCAGTTCTCTGCTCTACGCAGATCATGTGGATCTTGTCGCTCCCACTGTGGGGTGGATGCAGACCTTTGTTCCCTTGCTGACCACGGACGTCGACGATCCCTGGCGGAGTATTGCTGCTTTGCCGCCGGAGACACTGGAGCGGCTCGGCGTCACAGACATCACGCCGGCGCAGTTCAAGGCCCAGATGCTGAAATTCGCCAGGGCAACCGATCATGATCCGAAACGCCTCGAAGCTGAGCAGCAGTTTCGGGAAATGATCATCATCGGCAAGCAGCAGGCCACCGAGGTCTGCCGCAGCCCAGAAGCGCTGGAACTGGAGATGGTGCTGGAGAGCGGCGCGGTCACGTTGATCAGTGACGGAACCCGTTTGGAGGACAGCATCGACCAACAGGTCGAGTGGTTCCGAAGCCGCCTTAGCCAGGCCATGGATGCCCCGGGCTCCTCAGTTCTGCTGGATGATGTCACGAGTGAATTCCTGCGGCAGTCAGAACGCTATGTCGATGGGCTCTCCCCTGTCGCGGAAAGCCGGACAAGCCGAGCAGCTGTAGGCGCCGGCCTTGTGGAACGGCTTCCGACTTTCCCCGAGGCCCGGATGCAGGATGTTCTCGAAGCCCGCGAGGAACTCGCCGAAGGACGGGCGGCCTACAGGGTGTCCGTGAAAGAACTGGCAGCAAAGCTCCAGTCATCAGCGCTGGAGCCGACTCTTCCCAGCGAGATCGATGAGCTGTGGCACGACACAGTTCAGCCGGCGCTGAAGGATCTGCGGAAGACGGTGAGCACATCGCGTATCGCGTGGAAGGCGGGCAAGCGGCTGGTCACTGATTTGGGCGGCCTGCCCTCAATACTGGTGGCCGTCGTTGGGCTCGGTGAATTGGCAGCAACCCTGCCCAGCGCGTCTTCGGTGACGGCTCTTGCTGGCCGTGTAGCGGCTGCAGGCGCGCAGGAAGTCTTTCTGGCCCGGGCTGAAGTTCGGCAGCACGACCTGGTGTATCTGTTGGACGTAAACAGGAAGCTCGGGAACACACCCTTCTGATCAGGAAGCACGTGATGCTCCTGATGCGGGCCGCGCGGCAGGACGCCCAGTTCTTGCGATCGGTTCGGAGCCAGATCAGCGATAGGACGAAAATGTCAGTGGTGCGTGAAAGCCTGCCCTCATGATGTTTGAAGATGACCGCACCACACTCCCCCGGGCCTACGTGGCGCTTCCGCACGACCACCTCTACGAGGACCGCGAAAAGGATCTTGCGGCCACTATCGCATGGTGCCTCGAACAAGCCGGCGGTGACGCCCGGTCGGTCGGGATACAGACGGGCCACAGGCATGATCTCGACGAGGAACCTCTCCTGCTTGATTTCGTCGCTGCAGGGGCTAAGGTCTACCCGGACTTCCGAGGGAAACTCCCTGCGCTGCCATCCGGCCCTGTGTTGATGTACCGGCCCCTTGAAACGCACCTGTTGGCCGTGGAGACACAAAGGTCTTCTTCGGCCGTTGCCGCCTTCGAGATTGTCGGCCCCGACCACTACCGGCGCAGCGTCGGTACGGAAGGCATGGTCGGCTGCCAACCTTGGATCAGCGCCTTCAAGCCGATTCATTTGGGTGGGCCTGAAATCACACGCAAAGAACCTATCCTGCCTGATCCTGTCGTTGCTGCCGCCATGGACACATTCACTGATCTCATCAACTCCTCGACCGGCCTCTCGGACAGCCGGGACCGCTCAACGGTGCTCGACGGGCTCACAAGACTTCGGCATGCCGGCCATTGCTTTGACCCAGAGGATCTCCTCGCGGGGGCCCTGGCAAGGAATTGGCGCGGAGACGCAGCTGCCCAAATTAGAGACTTCGCTCGTGAAATCAACGCAGGTAAGGCGAAGCGATTCACAGAACGCTTCCGTTCCGACATTGTTGAGACTTGGCGGAGCGAAGCATCCGATAGCTCGGTGGTCGAGCTTTAGCGAGTGGACCAGGAGACCTATGCCTTTCGCCTACGAGCTCATCAACCCGCCGGCGTCGGGCATGAATGCTCCTGCAGGCCGGACGTTCATCTACGTTCTGATGTTCAACATCTCGGGCTACCCCTCTAAACCCTTCTACGTGGGACAGGCCCGAGGACTGACACAGCGGTTTGGCAACCACCAGATGATCACTTGGCACGTCGCACGGTTCGGCGCCCCGCCGCGCATCTTCGTCGCCGGTCAGGTGCCGTTCGACGCTGCCGACCTTGCCGAGCAGAACCTGATAGCCCGGCTGGCGCGCGCCGGGTACAGACTGACCAACACGATGGTCGTGCGGGCCGGAAAAATTGTCCGACGCCCAACCCCGTTTCTCACGGAGCCTCGGGAAGCCACTCTCCACCACCTGAACGCACCGGCCCCGCGGGACTCTGTGTTCCTTGCCTGGCAGGCCCAGTTCATACCCGCCGGCGGAACCCAGCGGCCAGTTTCAGGAGATGAGCTGCTCCCTGAGGAAGTCCTGGCGTACATCGAGAGCCTGGAACACAATACGCCGGATGCCAGAGAGGTCTCCTTGATGATCGCCAAGGCCTTCGACCCGGGGTTTCAGGGCTCCACGCTCGACATCGTGACTGCGTTCAAAGGAAAACACAGTGCTAAGCACTTGCAGCACACCCTGATGAGGCTTCGGAACGTTTGGGTCTTCCGGAAAGGCCTCCAGACAGAAAGGGCCAAAGGGTACAAGCTCACAAGAAGACACACCGCCGCCATTTTGGCCTTGCGGCCAATGTCGCCCAAACGGTCTTAGCCCAGCTCGTGCTGCTTGAAGTGCCCCGCGTCCAGGACGCTCAGGAGGCAGGGGGTTACCGCTTCCTTCTTCGTTGAGCAGTGGAATTCTGCGTTGCGGGTTTTGGTGCGGGGTGAAGCAGCGTCTGGGTGATAGAACGCGGAGGCCGATCCGTGCTGGCGAAGAGCTCAGCCGGCAGGGGTGAGTAGTCGTAGTCGTAGTCAGCTGGAGTGTACGGATAGGCCACGACCTCCGACATCTGCCACAGTGAACGCACAATACTGATTCCAACTTGGCTGATGGCCAAGTTAGTAGCCGGATCGGAATTATCAGTCCGCAAGGTGAGTCCGGGAGTCATTCCCTTGCCTCCCCGCTCTTGGAGGACGTACGTAACCGATTCGGCGTTGATCACGGCTGCTGCATTGTCCCACTGCTCCGGCGTGAGCGTTGTGGGTGGCTGCTCGGCGAGATGAAGCACGGCGTTCAGATCATCCCGGGGGACAACTGTGGCGCCGTGTTTGAGCTGATTGTTTCCCTGGGCGCCGCTGAAGTCGCTGTCTGAATAAAACCGGGCGAAGAAAGTGAGCCAGGCCGTCAGGAAATCCAGATGCCGCCGCATCTCCTCTTTGGACTCTTTGATGTTCTCGCGTTGAAGCTCCGGAGGGAACATCACCTCGGACACTGCATGTCTGGCTCTCGCTCCCAGCAAGGGTTTGATGGGATCCCGGAGATCCGGGGCATGCCGGATGTTCAGCAGCCTGGTCATCGGACTGCTGCCGGTAGTTCTTTCCTGACCTGCCACAAACAGTCGTAAGGCCGTCTCGATGACGTGCTGCATCAAGGCGTAAGACTCGACTGCGGCCATGGTTCGGCTGCTCAGTGTGTCCCCGGGTGGGACATCCAGCGCAAACTTCTTGTCCTTGAGCACAGACTGGAACTGTCCGAATAGGGAGGTCCGGTCGGTGCGGTCCCACTTCAGGGAACCGGGCTGCATGTCAGCAAGTGCAACTATTCCCCAAAGCCGGCGCTCGAAGTACTCTCCGGGGTCAACTCTGTAGTAGTGCTCCTTCAAAACCTCTTCAACTGCAGCCGGTGTCGCCGAAGCTGCATCCGTGTCGATCTGGTGAATACTCAGGGGGTCGTTCAGCGCCATCTGGCAAAACTATCTGACTTGGGTTTCCTGGTGCGGGATTGTCAGTGCCCGTGGCTAGGGTGATCCCATATTCCTGCGGGCAGTAAGGAGGGGCGGGGCAATGCCGCTGGTGGCGTTTCTCGACGGCGAACGGATCGAGTCCTACTTAGCCACGGACGAACGCTGGGATCGGGTGAAGAGCGTGTACAAGAGCCGGTCCCTGCTGATGCGCTGCGGGGTTCCGGGAATCCCCCGCACATCCAGACGCGGTCTCAAGCACTTTGCCCACAAGGCCGGAGTGCAGTGCGGCCTCATTGATTGCTGGAGTGAATCCTCCCAACATCGCATTCTCAAAACTGTGATTGCCCAGGCCGCAGCAGACGCCGGCTGGCGGGTCAGCGTCGAGTGCAGCGCAGAAGACCGGGCGTGGACGGCGGACGTCCTGGCAGAGCATGACGGCAGGCGCCTGGCGCTGGAGGTTCAGTGGTCACGCCAGGACGCCGGAGAGTTCAGGCGCAGGCAAGAGCGCTATGCCGCTGTTGGGGTCGAATGCTTCTGGTACGTCCATCGGCGAAACAAAGACGAGGCCAGGCGGTCTGGGGTGCCTCACGTGGTGTTTACAGGCGACGACGCGCCGTTTGATGTCCTAGTGGCGAAGGCGTTCCAGGAAGCCACAGCGGTCGGTCTTCATGCGCACGTTACTGCCCTGCTGCTGGGGCTGTACCGTGACCGGATCCAGGCACGGGTCACCTCCGTGACAGTTCAGCATCTGGTGGACAACTGCTGGGCCTGCAAGCGGCCATCCACCGTCTGGCGGATCAGTGCGGCATCCGTCCAGTCCCGCTGCCAGGAGACGACCGAGGCCGCCCGGACAGACTTTCCTTTATGGCCAACCCAGCGCATCGAAGCCCTGATCGCTGGCGATGTTGCAGCGGTTCTGGGCAAAGGCGGCCTGCCGCCTCTGGCTCCACTGCGGATGCACCGTTCGAAGCAGGCAGAGAAGACTTACCTGGCCTACGGGTGCGCTCACTGCCGGGCCGGCTTCTTCGGGGACGGCTTCCTGGAGTTGGAGACCCGCTGGCAACCCGTGACCATACCGGTGACTGCCCGAATCTCCCTGGCCGACGGGATTCTTACGCAGGTCCATCTGTGTGCCGACAAGGGCTTCGGACCATGCAGCCAGGAGCCGTCAGGGAGCCAGCAGGCAACGTTCGACGGGTACATTCCTGGCCAGTATCAGCGTCGCCGGCCATCACGCGCAGACATCGCTGACGTTGCCCTGGTGGGCTCTGAGGTCTCGGCCAGAGATGCCGTGGCCATCATGACCGGCCATCGGAATCCGGACCCAGACAATGGGGGATCAACGTCCAGCACTTGGTCGTCAACGCGCGGGAAGAAAAAATCACAACCAGCCGAGACAACCTTTTGCGACTGGTGCGGCAGACAACCCCACCCTCAATACGAGTGCCTTTGGCGCCAGCTCAGGGCGAAAGCAAACGTAAGCCTTGGCTACCGGCATTATTCGGATAAATTTTATGAGGGCATTTCCAGGGGAAGGACCCCTGAAGATGAGGGCACCGCGATAATGAAGCGACTGCTTGATCGGTGTGTAGCAATCCCACGCGGGAGATGAGGAGTCAACTGTCCCGTGACACCACCCGCAGCTATACCCCGGAAGGGTAGAAAAGACACACGCAGCCGCGAGACGCAGCTTCGGGAGCTTTTGTCTCCTGACGCTACAGCCGGGACCTCAAAGCCGGTGCTGTCATCCTTGCTAACTTCTCACTCCTGGGATCGAATGGACGATCTGCTCGACATATTGGGGGCGCAGGACAAGTCCGAGGCTTTGACTCCTGACGTATGGGATCTGGTTCTGCTCGGTGACTCGACTTACGTGGAGCTGGACGAGGAAAACCATTTCACGCGATACCGGAAACAAACCCTTGATCCGGAATGGTCTCGCTCTTTGCCATGGGCGGATGCGTACAGAGAGTACGCGGACAAGTTCGAACATCTGGCTCGAACCGACGGGCGATTCTGGAAACCCAAGACCCGGGTAGATGGAAGCCCACAAAAGGCCGAGCGCATCTTCGGAATGGCCGCCGACCGGCGGAGTTTTGAGGGAAACGGCTCTCCACGATGGAAAATCAGGGCCCTATACGATGCCGCCAAGGATTTGTGCGCCATGGACGGAAGCGTCCGGCTCGCCAGAGTATCCATCTACGACACAATCGGCGGCCTTACCCTCGGCGAGCTCCTACTGGGCTCGACGCCTGTCGATGTCCCTGCAATTCGGAACTTGATCGAGGAACGGACCATAGGCGCTGACGCTCACCCGTGGAGCCGCTAACGGCCAACTGCAGGAGTTCTATGTCAGGACTTTCAGTTCCGTCTGAAGATGAGCTGCTCAACCTGCTCGGGCTCAATGTCCAGCTCATCCGCCCATTCAGCCATGCGCTCGGTGTACCTGCGGTAACTGTCGGCGCTGTGCCAGTTGAGCCAGAGCGGGCCTACGTCCCTGGAGTGCTTGGAGAACCAGCGCGCGACGATGCTGTCCATGATCGGTGTGGTCGCCACCTGGCTGGAAGCCTTGGTGGCGAAACTGATGTACTTCGTGGCGAAGGCCGGACCCCACCACGCGAAGAACTTTCTGTCGCTCTGTCGCCGGTGCACGACGTGCTCGAAGGCGGCATTTCCGCCGCTTGTCGTAGCGACTTCGGCCAGCGTGTGCAGATCGGAAGCGAAGTCTCTCTCCTTCTCACGGTCTGTGTTGACCCTGATAACCCTGGCAGCGCGGTACGGGCCAAAACCGGTCCCCGCATAACCCCAGACGTAGCTGGCGATGTAAGCATCCAGAGCAGAGTCGGGGTCCCTTATGAGCTTGAACGAGTCCAGGACGCCTTCCCGGTCTATAGGATTCGGCAGTGATTCGAGAACGCCGTAGTCGCCGAGGTACTTCGCCCAGTTCTTCTTTGTCCATTCAAAGGGCACCTGCGACGGGCGCCCCTCTGCATCCCAGTTCTTGAATCTTCTTTGCAGGTCATCGGGCACAGCTGACATGTTGGTATCTCCCCCAGGTGATGGTCCACTTACTCTCGCACATGCCGGACCGGGTTCTACTTAGATCGGGTCCGCGAGTGACGCGGAACCGAAGAGTAAACTTGTAGGCGGCCGGCGGCGGACAGCCGTCTGGTGTCCCCCATGCCAGCGGCCCCCAGCTCCGTCGTCGGTCCCAATGCCCCCCTTCCTTCTAACGTGTTTCCCTTCCAGACCGTGAATAGGATGCAGCATGGGGAACAGTGAAAGCCGGGCCAGGACATTCAAAATTCCGCCTTGCCACTATGCACGTTCGAGCTGCTGACTTTGTCCCGTCGTCCCCTCCTCAGCCCTGAAACGCTGAGGATGAGACCAAGCGTGGTGAAATTCGCCGTGAGGATCAGGCCGACACCGCCGAGGAACTGGCTGCTGCTTTCGTAGCCGAGCACGACAGCCTGCTCAGGGTTTTGTTGCCGTACCGGGACGGCACAGAGCACACCCAAGCCGGATCGACCATGGGTTTACCGAGAGCCTCCTGTCACTCCCGCGCCGTAAAATTGATGGGTGGAAAAGGTTCTGGTGGAAACGACAGCGGCAGGCGTGCCGCTGCGTTTCGAGTACCACGGCCGCACCTGGACGGTGGCCGCTGAGCCTATGCGCTGGTACGAGCGCATCAATTGGTGGGCTGAATTCAAGCGCTACCCCCGCGAGAATGCTCCCCATATCGATCTCGAAGTATGGCGGGTCCAGGCACAGCTCGGCCGGAACTCCGAGCTGGTGACCTTCGACCTAATTCGGGACCAGGACCGGGTTGCCTGGTTGCTGCGTCCTTACGCTGCTCCTACCGCCGCCTGATCGCCAGCGATCCAGCAGGCACTACCCCAACTGACCTCAGCCCCCTATGCCGGAACTGATGCAGGGGTACATGCATGTGTGACTCGTGTGGCAGCTGTGTCTTGGGGTAGAATTCCGGCGGTCCGGCAAGGATCAAGATCCGATCAAGATAGCCGCAGGATTAGATCAAGCGGCTCCGCTCATAGACACGCAGTGGCAGTGCGTAGAACAGGGACAGGAATGGTGTCTGTGCACTTCAGGAAGCCTTTTGGTCTGGCGACGCGCGCGAAGGAAGTAACTCCCGAGGCTGTCGTGGCTTCACTGAATCTTGCTGAACGCGTCACGTTCGACGAGCTTCTGGAGGCCGTCACAAAAGCCCATGGCAAACCCATCAGGTTGACGGAAATCGACAGTTCCCTGATGCCCACCGTCACGGGTCTCTGGATGGAAAAGGAGCAGGTGTCGCTTATCCTGCTGCCGGCTGGGGACACCCAGGCGCACCGGCAGCATGCAGCCTGCCACGAGTTCGGCCACATGCTCCTGGGACATGAAGGATGTGGCGGCGCCAGCGCGCCGTTCATGCCCTCCATGTTCAAACACGTCGGCGGCCGCCGGGGCATCAAGAAAATACTGGCCAGATCGCTCGACTGGAATGAGCAGGAGATCGCAGCGGAACGTATCGCGTATCTGCTCTCCCTGGCACTCCTCCCGGGTGAACCGGAGAGCAGCAACAGCTTCGAGCGGACCTTCATTTGATCTCCCTCCAGGCCCTTCCGGCTCTGGTTCTGTGGACCGTCGTCGTGGTCAGGCTGATCGGCCTGCGCTTTGGTTGGCGGTTCGGTATCCTCCCGGCTGTGTCGATGGTCGCCCTGGGCGCTACCTTGAACATCGACGAGGTCTACCTGGCGGTGGACCCTCTGATGGGTGGATGGAACCTTCTCAACCTGGTCGTTCATGTGCTGATGGGCGCTGGCATGCTTGAACTGAGCCGCCTGCTGCTGCGTGCCACCGGTCGTCCCAGCCGGCATGTGAAGATCCTGATCGGGATCGGCGTTGCGCTGTTCCTTGTACAGGCGTACCTGCTCTTCGATGCAGACACGGATGGTTCTGCCACCAACTTCACCGACACATTCGGCTCGGATCCTGCGATCGCCCTGTACCAGGCAAGCTTCTTCGCCTGGATCGGAACGGTTCTTGGTTACACCGGAGTGGAATGCCTGCGCCGGGACCGGCATGGTGAGTCCAGGTCGTTCGGAACCGGTTTCGACGTCGTCAGCGCGGGGTGCCTGGCAGGCGTTACGGCCGTCGCAGTGAAGCTGCTGCTGGTCTTCCTGGAGGCATCGGGGCTGGACGTGGCAATAGAACCCGTCCTGTACCTCGGCTACCGCATCCTTATCGCGTTGACCATCGTCGGCTTCGCGGTCGGCTTCCTGATTCCGTCCTTCGGGCGGATCAAGGCTTCTTTTGCGGCCCGCAAGCAGCGCCTGAAAGACCTGGAGGTTCTCCGGCCGATCGTTCAGCGTCTTGCAGAAACACCGGAGGGCAAGCGTTCCCTGGACGCAGCGAGCACCTCCTTCAAAGGCAGTTCCTCCCACGCGGAGCTTTACCGGGCATTCATCCTCATCAGCGACATTAGGCTTCTGGACCCGGAGCTGCTCTCCGAGGAGGAAACACACATGATCGACGAAATGGGCAGGAAATTTGAGCACGGCAACGGTCGAGCACCAGCATCCCGTCAGACAGCGTCTGGCACGTAACTACTCAAGGATTTTCACGCCGGCTCTGATGCTGGCTGTGCTGGTGGTGCTTTCAGGCATCAAAGCCGGACTGAATTGGCTCAGTGTCATCGCCCTCCTGGTCGGCATCGCCGTTGTGCCGGGCCTTATCTACAAACGCTCCAAAGGGCTTTTCAGGCGCTTGGGGCTTGCCGATCACTGGCGGAACGCACTGGTGACAGCGCTGCTGTTTGTGGGCACCGTGGTCTGTTACCTCATCCCTCTCCCCCAGCCTGTTCCCGCGACTGTTACGGCGCTTTTGGTCGGGAACATGGGCCTGCTATTTTTTCGCCGCTGGCTGAACGTCTCCGCGCATGTGTCAGTCATGACTTTATTTGTCACCTGGGTGGCGGCCGTTGTTGGCGGTTTCGCCTGTCTGGGCTTGGTACTATCACCGTTGATGATGGTCAGCCGGGTAACTCTGGGTGAACATACCTGGCGGGAGGCGCTGTCAGGTGCAGCCTTAGGCCTGGGGGCGTTCAGCTGTTATCTCTTGGCAATGACTTGGAGATGAAATTGGATGAATTGGAGCTATCGCGGGAACGTGCCGCGAGCATACGTCGTGCCGAGACGCTTGCAAGGAAGATCAACCTTCTCCTGGACGTAATCCCTTCGCCTTCAGGTAAGCCATTCGACTACCCGGCGATCCGCGATGGTGCGCAGGAAGCCGGCTACTACATCTCCCGCACGCGATGGTCGCTGCTGAAAGCTGGCAAGGAACAAGTCGTCCCGGAGGAATGCCTGCGCGCCCTTGCCACGGTTTTTGATGTCGATCCTGAGTATTTGCTCCAGGAGGATGGCAAGCTGCCCGAACAGGTTGAGGCTGAGCTGGAGCTGCTGCGCAGCATGCGCCGCGCCGAGGTACGGAACTTCGCTGCCCGCGCCTTGGGCCCAGTGGATCCGGAAGCACTTCGGGCGATAGCCAAGATCCTCGACGAGCACTCGTAGCGTTTTGGACGAACAGCAGATACAAGACATCGCTAACAGAGTCATCGCGGCTCTTGAACAGTTGAAACCCCTGGCACCCGGGGAACCTGCCTGGTACGTGATCGTTGCGTCGCTGGCGCCGGTTGCCGCGCTGCTCGCAGCTGGCTTGGTGACATTCATCGGCTGGCGCAATCTGAAGCACCAGCAGAAGGCCCTAAAGGTCAGCATGCAGAATGACGACCGGAGTGAATGGTGGAAGCGCGCCCAGTGGGCGCTGGAGGCCGAAGCGACGGACAACGATAAGCTCAGTGCAGCGGGTACCGAGATGCTCAAGCTGCTGGTCAAGAGCGAAATGGCTTCGGACGCCGACAAAGACCTGCTCGACACATCATGGCGTGCGGGTACAGCTGCCACCAACCAAGAGACCGCCGAGGAACTTCTGGCAGAGGCCGAGGCGTTCGTCAATGAAGCAGATCTGGACGACACTCTCGAATCAAGTGACAATGAGGAGACAAAGGAGGTCGAAAATGGCTAAAGCCACTCGCTCTAAAGCTGCCCGTGAGGCGCAGGCGATGAAGATTCGCCGCGGTATCCGTGCTGCTCAACTGCGCGTAGCCCTGGACAAAGAGCGCGGCCGTGAAACTCCGGAAGCTGTGATCCGTCTCTCGAACCTGAAGCTCCCGGAGGTCCCCACGGGTGTGGTGAAGGTCCCCATGACCAAAGCACGGCACCTGACCTCCCAATAGACTTTGCCTTGGCAAAAAAGAAGCCCCATCCGGGATGACCCGGATGGGGCTTCTTGCTGTCTTTGATGAGTTTGTCTACTAGGGTCCGGTTTCGACTTCAATGGGCTCCGGCGTCCCTGCCATCGGCTGGATCTGCGTCGATGGTGTACTCCTCGACACCGTATTCGCGCAGGTCTTCGTCGTAGCCGACTCGCTCGATCATCACCCGGTCGGCCTGTCGGTGATCCTTGGCGAAGATCACCAGGTCATAGTGGAAGGCCTTCAGCTCAGCCGCCGGCACCATCTCCCCCGGCCATCAATCGATCCTTGTATCGCGAACACCGTGGCCCCAGCTGCCGGCCTTGGCGGAGATCACTCCCCCGCCCTCGCTGACAATGATGATCTGCTGTTTTCGGACATGCTTTTCTCCGGGAACCAGGATCAGCGCCTCGTGACCGTTCGCCCAGTAGACCTCAGCCTCCTCCTGTTCGATCGGAGTGCGGAGATCGCTGATAATCTTCTGCACCTTCTCTCGCAGTGCCGCCGACGGCACCAGGATCACAGGTACGGTTTCATCGCATTCCACTGCCAGATCCACTCCAACATTCCTGATGTGGAGGGTGTATCCCCCTCCATCTTTCCCGTCCTCGTTGCGGGAGGCGTGGACGGTCAGTGCGGTAGTTCCTTCATCGGTGTCGAAGTCCACCTTGCCGTAGTTCTCGGGGTTGATCTTTGCCTGGTCCCCGGCGGCAGTCCAGGGATGTGGTTCGAGTCGGTCGCCGGTGTCGTAGGGGGTCAGTGCCGGTGTTGCTGTTGTGTTCACGGAGGATCTCCTCAGGTCGCAGTGTCATTGGTGTGGGCGTAGGGCCCGGATACTCCCGGACCGGCTCTGCCGGCCTTTTGAGCGGCAAAAAAGAAACCCCCAGTGCGCTGGGCACTGGGGGTTTCTCCCGCTGTTTGAGAGCTATTCAGTTGTACGGGAGGTAATCCGCGCTGAGAGCAGGAATGGGGGAAGCTGCTGTGCAGCCCGGTACCTCTCCGGTCTTTCACCCGGACCCGGCTTTGTCGGGTCCCAGACGGCCGGGGTCTTCCGGCGGGCTGCGCCACTTCAGGGAGCCGGTAGGCTTCCGGCTGGCCGCGAGGCCCAAAACGCAGCGCCGTGCGAGTTCTTTTCGGAGCATTTCTACTGCATGACAACTGTGTAGCCCCTCCCCCTACTAACTGTTTGATAACTGTTGTTGCTAGTGGGTCTGTAACGCGTAGCTAATCCGCATCAACTGTTTAGGCAATGGGCGCGACTAAAAGTTCATCAAGTGCGTGATGCTGGTGACCAGCTACTGCGCCTTACCCCCTTGGTAACTTCACATGTGGTGAACATCAGGTTGCTCCCTACTTTGCTTCTACTGCATCGCTACTCCATCACCGCACTAAAGCAAGTCATCTATGGCTGTGCACTTGGTGCAGCGCTGGTGTGGACGCTGATGCAGACCTAATGCAGATCAAACAGAGAGCAGAACTACGTCGACTATGGTTCCAACACGCGCTGAATGTACTCCTGTGTCACATTGGCCCCATTTAGGATGTGCACTATGAGTACGGCAACTTCCTCCCACACGTTGTCGCCCGCCGTTCAACTGGCTTCGCGACGCACCATCTGCATCTCCAACGGTAAAGGCGGCGTCGGCAAGACGACCGTGACGACCAACCTGGCCGCCCTCCTCGCCGAAGCCGGCTACAAGGTTCTTGTCGTAGACCTGGACTCCCAGGGCGACACCTCGACCAATCTCGGCATCATCAACGATGACCGCTACGACCGCGGCGAAGCACTCGACATCGCCGTCCGCTACGACAAAGTCCCCACACCCATCAAGGATGTGCGCCCGGGCCTGGATGTCCTCGCCGGCGGCAACCACACCGCACAGCTCATGGACACCTTCCAAGGCGACGCAGCCCGTCAGGGCAAGATGCGCGGGGGAGTGGCACGGACCCTGGCCAAGATTGCTCCCAACTACGACATCGTCCTGATCGACACGCCTCCGTCGGAAGCCGGTTGGACTGCTATCGAGGAAGCGATGCTGGCCTCCCGCTGGATCATCGCTCCCGTGAAGCCTGAGCCGAAATCCATCCGCGGCCTGGAGTCTTTGGCCAGGCGCATCATCAGTGTCCAGAACGACAACCCCGCAGTGGCGCTGCTCGGGGTCATCCTCTTCGGCATCCCCACCAATGCCAGGAACGTGGACAAGCAGGCACGTTCACTGCTCCAGGAGTCCCTCGACGGCATCGCGCCGGTATTCGAGGGCAGTATCCGCGACGTTGTGGCAGCCGACGCAGACGCCAGCTTCCGTGGTCTGGCAGCACACGAGCTGGCAGCCCGTGCAGCGACGCAGTCACCGTTCTGGGAGCGGCTGCGCAACAAGGGCAAGAGCTCGGATGAACCCCGGATCGCGCAGTCGGCAGGAAACCTTGCTGAGGACTACATGCGCCTGACGGAGCAGATTGTCCACGAGCTCCAGGCCCAGGAGGAAGCTCTCGACGAGACCCTTGAGGCGGCTGCCAAGTGAGCCTGCCCTCCAGCCCCGGAAAGATGGATCTCAGTGCCCTTGGTGGCCTGAAGCGCCGTGTGCTGCAACCCGTGCCTGATGTCGTTGCTGATGAACCTGCGGTGACAGTACAGCCGGAACAACCCACGCAGCCCGAACAGCTGACCCCTGCACCTGAAGCGGCGCCCGCAGCTGCACCGGAGACCAAGCAGGAGACGGCGCCGGAGGAGACAGCCCAGCAGTCCGGCCAGATGGCTCCAGAGGCTGCACAGGAGCCCGAAATGCAGGCGGAGGCAGCGCCGAAGGCAGCACAGTCTGTCGCCGAACCGGTGGGGGAGCGGGCTAACAAGCCAACCGCGGCCGCGAAGATCGAGCCCGTCGAAGAAGAACACTCAGGTCACGTCACGCTCTACCTGCCCAAGGACCTGAATCAATGGATGGCTGAGCACCACGACAGCACAGACATCTCGTATCCGGGGATTGTTCTGAATGCGATCAGTTGGGCCGCGGCCGAGAACAGGTTTGCGGAGATCTTCGCACCCGCTGACAGCCCGATCCCGGCCAACGATATCTTCGGCCGGGCGCCGGCCATCACCAAGCCCGCCCGCGGATCAGTCGAGCCGGAGACCAGGCCGGTGCGGTTCCGCAAGGACCACATGAAGGTCATTATCGGGCTGGCCCGCACTTGGACAGCCGACAACAGGAACGCGTTCTTCGTCGGGGTCCTCACCGCCTACAGAAACCAACAGCACAAAGAGTGACGATTTGCCGGCCGGGCGGCGCGCCCGGGCGCTGACGGCACGCCGTGACTTTTCTGTGGACGGCTGCAATCCACAGCATCCACAGCGAGCAGCTGCTGCGCCACGGCCTCTGTGGGGATCCTGTGCACGGCCAAACTCTGGACTTCCAGACCCTCCTCCGTTGTCCGACCCGTGCCCCTAGGATGGTTCTCCCTCACCGAGCGGAAGGCAGGAGAACCATGGACGAACAACCGCGGCCGCGCGCCAACAGCTGGCAGATCGCCGGCGTCTGGATCTCCGCCGCTGCCCTGCTGATCGCTGCCGCCAGAGCAGTCGTCGATCTATGGCTGCTGCTCAGGTGACGGCCCGGGTTGTCCGTCTCCTGCTGTTCGCTGGCGGCGACGTTCCTTGGCCGTTGCCTCACGTGTCCGGTTCAGTTCTTCGTGCAGTTGGTCAACCTGGCGGCCGTACGTGATGTGAAGGTCCTGAACACGCTGCTCTCCATGAGCGCGTTCACGCTCAATGTCGGCTCTGGCTGCATCCCGTTCGGCGGTCAACGTTGCTAGGTTCCCGCGCAGGTCAGCCATAGCCTCACGGGTGCGCTCAAGGTCGCTCCGGGTGTTCTCAAGCTGACCCCGCGCGTCTTCCGTGGCGGCTTCACCACGATCAGCGCGCTCCGTCTCTGCCTGGGCGTGGTTCTCGGCGGCGCCAGCACGCCGTTCTGCCTCGGCCCGGGCCTTCTCCTCACTCTCGGCCCGTTTGATCGCTGCGTCACGCTCCTGCTGGAGCTGCCTTAGCTGTACCTGTGCGGACTCAATATCGGCCCTCAGCTCCGTAGCTTGGGCCTGTGCCTGCTCTCTCTCGGCTGCAGCAGCCGCCTGGATCTGGGATAGTTCAGCAGTAAGCTGACTGTTCCCCTTGCGCTCGGTGGCCAGCTCGGCGTTGACGGCGGCCAGTTCCCCGGTCAGTTCCTCACACTTTCGCGTTGCTTCCTCGGCCGCAGCGTCAGCTTCATCCTTCTCGGCGGCGGCCCGGCGTTGAGCCTGCTCGGCACGGGCGGTCCGAGCGTTCGCGGCAGCGACCTGCTCGGCGGCCTCGCTTGCTACTGACTCGATCTGCGCCTCTGCAGCTTCGGGGTCCGCCACCGTTCGCAGTTCCTCAACCAGCATTGTCAGCTGCTGTCCGAGGTGCTCGATCATCCCCGTCACCTGGCCGGTTATCTCGCTCGCCCGCTGGCGTGCGGAATCCACGGGGCGTGTCTCGGTGGCCCGGCTGGTGTCCTCACGTAGCCCCTGTCGGGCACGCCAGGCTGAGGCCCTGGTGTGTGCGGGATCGTCACAGTACTCAGGCGGGCGGCCGGTGCCGGCCTCAGAGGCCATAGCGGGACGCTTGCATCCCGGGAAGCGGCAAATGCGTGCTTCGACGAAGTTTTCACTCATCTTTTTATCTTAGCGTCTTTCGTCAAGTAACGAAACGCAACGTAACTAAAGACGAAATCGAACACGAAACCTGCGCCCACCGATTGGTCTTGCGTCTATGGGTGTAGAGGCTTTCAAAAGGTGTTGAACCAGCCGACGGCGAAGAACCACCGAATCCCTGGCTGAGGGCTAGGCCGGGACAATCCCCGCTGCATTACTGACCACGACGCCTCGGCGCCACTGGTCCACCTCGGCGATTATCTTTTCCGCCTGCGGGGCAACGGAGTAGACCCGCATCTCCATATACCGCGGATCAATGACGTTCAGGGAGGGCAGGTCGTCCTCACGGAGCCTGACTACGAGGTAGCCGGCCGCGAGGAGGTCCAGGCTCTTGTATCGGTCGGTCAAGATCTTTGCTTCGGGCCTGTGCCAGTACGCCCCGTCGTATTCGATGGCGATTTTTGTCCCGTCATCCTCGGCCAGAATGTCCACGCTCCATCGTGTCTTGGTGACAAAGGCCTTGTCCCGGACAGCGGCACCTGAGCGGACTTTGGCGAATACCTTTTTGGCGGCCGCGAAGTGGTCCAGTTCGATTCGGGACTTGCCGGCAATTTGGCACTCCGGGCAGTCTGAGCCGGATGACCGCGACGCAAGCGACGCCTCCCACCGGTGCTCATTGTTGACGGAGCAGATCCATTCGGGGAGGAACGACGTCTGGGCGAACGGGCGCAGATGCCAGGGCGTAGTGGGGTTCTCCGGGCTCCATTCAGCAGCAAGGCCCGGGTCCTGCCAGCCAAAGGAGTGCAGTATGGTCTTGCACCTTGGACAAAGCCATCGCTGGTATTTGTCGCGGATCCTGACGGACTCCTCCCACTCGTGGCCGCAGCAGGCCGCCTTCCACCAGAAGCGTTTCGTGGAGTTGGGGCCGACAGTTCCGGGAGTGACTTTTGTGGCCGTTGCACGTGGGATGCCATTGGGCCGCAATCTCCGGAAGGGTACTCTCCAGTGTTGGTCGGCCATTCTGCTTCCGTGTCGCAAGACCCCGACAGATTGAGCATCCATCCCTCAGGAACCGATAAGGATTCATCCGCGGGTGGTGTCCGGCATTGCAGATGAAGCGACGCAGGTTGCTGCCGTTACCGGCCACCATGACGTCCCGTGGGTCAGCATCTTCGTCATCCCAGGCGATCAACAGCGCAGGGACGTCGCTGACTGGAACAGTACGAAGCCGGTCGAGCTCCGCTCTGTCGATCTCCAGACATGCGGGGCAGCTGGGGGAATGGGCCATGATGAAGATCTTTTCCCGGAACGGGTGATCGCAATCAGGGCAGACCCAGTGTGCTTCGCGCGTGGCCTTCACCGTGGCTGTCTTGAGTTCAGCCTCCGGGTTGGCTTCGTGGTTCCACCAGCTGAGCGCGGGACTGTCGGAATTTATGAACAGGTTCTTGGCACCCCGCTTCGCCCCTTCCTCTTTACGGGTGCCGACTCCGCCGGTTCGGGTGACGCGGGTGCAGTGGCAACCCCATGAGAGATCGACGACCCGCCTGGCCGCCTGGATTCCGCAGGCCTGGCACTTCGTCAACAAAGCATGGCCCGGCGCCAGGGGGGAGAGCTCACCGAGCGGGTCGAAACCGTACTCATTCAGCAGCTGCTGCTGGGTGCCAACGCTCACAGGACCGGAACCACCGCCGTGGATCTTTGCCCATTCCGCCCAGTGACACCGTGCGCATCCGGTGTCTTTGTACGCGAGCTTTTCCAACAGCGTGTCCAGACGGTAGTGGCACTCAGCTTCGCAGGTGAGGCAACGGGTCAGCCACCAGTCTTTGGGACCGCCGGGGAAAGCTTCAATCGGTTCCAGCCCGACATTGGCGAGGATTCCAGCCAGGCACTCCTCACACCACGCATCTTTCTTCCGTGTCGTGAACGCCGATGGTCGATCGCAACCTTCGGTAGAACACAGCTGAACTTTTTGAGCCACTTTTCTCTGAACCTTTCCCCGCCCACACATTCTCCATGCTCACCGTCGGGTCGCAGTCCAACAGCCCATCGTGTCTGCTGACTTTGCTGTTTGTCTGGAATCTTTTGCTGCTTCCCTGGGCAACAAAGAAACACCCCGCCGGTTGATCCCGGCGGGGTGTTCCTATCGCGGTGTCGGGCTTGAAGGCTCGATCAACAAAGGTTTTCGGTCAGTTGGCACTGTCCTGTTCGGGGAGCTGGGGCACTGGCTCCAGCGCCCAGTCACGTACAGAGCGGTCGCTGAGGAAGCGCCATTCAGTGCGGCACTTGTCGCACTCGATCCACACATCGTGTTCGCGGAATCCCGGGGCGTTGTCATGTTCCTCGACGACCTTCCCGTCGCCACAGGGGCAGAAGAATTCGTAACGCTCCATGGTTCCTGAACCGGCGCCGTACCCTTCAGTGTCCGCTGAGCTTGAGCTGATTTGCTGCGTCCGGAGGGGTGTCGGTGGGCTTATCACCTTATTCCATTCCGCGACAGCCTCCTCGGCGGCCCGGTACGCATCGTAGGAGTATCCCGTCTCTTCGAGAATCTCCATCAGCTCGTCAGGAGTTCGCGCGATGCGGTGATCGCTGTCCCGCACGCCGGCTGCATAATCCTTTGAAATGTCACCGATGGGATCGTCCCGGTCTGCTTGCAGAACCAGCCAGTCGTGGAATGGTGCTGACTCGACCTTGGGCGAAGACCGCACCCAGCGTTCCCCGACGGGCTCTCCACTATCAAGCCGCTGGAGTGCTTCGTGCAGGTGCTTGTACCCGGGAGGACGGTGATGGTGCCCCTGTGGCTGATTTTGTCCGCTGCGGACCACCCTGCGTACATAGTCGTGCTCGCGTTCCGGGATTCCGACCAGTAGGTTTGGGCCGCCGTCACTTTCGTACTCTGCGATCGGCAATCCCAACGCTGCTGCTGCCCAGATAAGCCGGCCATTGGTGATGTACGAGAAATGGGGGCGAAGGAAGTTCTCCACTGTGTGCTTCAGTGAATAGCTGCCCACTTCCGGAGTCGCAGATTCTGCAAGGGGAGTGAACATGCGGAGCATGTCGGCGGTGAGTGCCAGCTCGACATAGTCGGTTTTCTGGTTGAACTGGAACGGGTCATCAGCGTAGAAGCCCCATTCCCCGAGAACGTGCTCGTCCCCGTCGTCACCGATCAGGATGTGATCCTTGAGCGTCGTGATCAGCTGCCGGGCGCTCATCCGTTCTCCCAGGTATCCCTGGGCACGGGGGTCCTTCATCTGCCGCAGAGCGGCCGTGTAATTGCATCCGGTGAATGCTGCCCATGCTTTGGCATCCTGCTGGAGCGCACGGTTGTTGGTGTGGTTGTCGAGGGACATCTCAATCTCAGTTTCCGGGGTCTTGTACCCCACGCGTTCAAGCCCTCATGAGAGAGATCAGAGGCACTGCTTTCTGGATCGGCCACCGTTGTCCTCGGCGTCTTCGTTGCGTGGGAACTCAGACTTGGAGAAGGGCAGACCAGACTGCCCGCCAAAAGCATAACCACGAATATCCCCGCTCGTCCAACGTCTTGCATGTGACCTGCCCATCCCTGGGCATTCCCGGGCCATTCTCAGCCCGCGTCTCGACCGAAAGTGGGCAGGCTCAGGGTCAACTGTCGCTGCTGGTCGTTTTCAACCCATGTCGGGTCCACATTTGGGCGTAGCGTGCCTTTTCTTGGGTTGCCTGAGTGCTAACAGCGCTCTATGCTGGAAAACGAGCAGAAAACGCGCATATACATAAAGCAGTGATGAAAGGAGTGTCATGACCGGTACTCAGGGCACAGCAAAGCCGCAGCCCCACCGATTTCGCGTGAGTGTCCCGGCCGCCGACGAGGCAGTGGTGGCCTGGATGGAGTTGCAGGACAATGCGTCGCTGTCCGTCCGTCTGTTGATCCGCGAGAGCATCGAGCGCAACGGTTTCGTCGACGTGATGAACAAGCCGGTGACACAGCTTCCCAAGCGGGGAAGGCCGGCCGGGGCCGACGACCCGGGGGAGGGGTTGCCGCCGGCTGCTGCTCCCGTTCCGGTTCCTGCACCGCGTCAGGCACAACCGGTCACCGCATCAGTGCCAGCAGCACGGGCCCCACAGGACGAACCGAAGCCGGTTCAACCAGGCATTGCGCAGGCAGCACCGGCACCCGTTCCGGATCATGGTTCCCGACAGGCTCCAGCCGAAGACTCATTCCCTGCACCTTCCAATCCGGAGCAGCCTTCGTCCGGACCGATGGAAGTTAACGACATCTTCTCGACCTTGCGGTAGCTCCCGCAGCAACACCTCAGCAGCGGCACCACACTCACGTTCCACGAAGGGATCACCCACATGACCATCTCCATCAACCTCACTGGTGGCATCGACGTTGGCAACGGCTATGTCAAAGGCCTGATCCGGGGTGCCGGCGAGTCCGGTGCAACCGTTGACGAGATCGACCTGCCCAGCGGCGTGGCGCTCATTACGCGCTCCAACTCCCTGCCGCTGGCGGACACCGAGGCTCCTGCCCGGATGCAGGGCAACTTCTACAACGAGCTCGATGTAAGCTTCGCGTCAGCCCTCATCGGGGACCAGTACCGCCGGCTGTTCGGCACGCGCGCACTGACCGCCCAGGGCGCCTTCGACGAGTTCGACGTCGTGGGACGCCGCAGCAAGGCCCACCAGGAGCTCAGCAAGGTTCTGGTCATGGGCGCGTTCGCCGCCAAAGCACTGCGGGACTATGTTCGCGTCAACAACGCATTACCTCCGGCCGACGAGGTTCTCAGTGCCCAGGTGCGGGTGGCCCTGGCTCTGCCCATCAACGAGTACATGTCGCACCGCACCAGCTATGCGGCGGAGTTCATGAACGGCACGCACACCGTCACGGTGCATAACTTCGAGTCTCCGGTCACGGTGAAGCTGCGCTTCGTGGACGTGCAGGTCATCCCCGAGGGCGCATCGGCCCAGTACGCCATCACTGCCAAGGGTGAGCCACTGATGGATGCCATGCTGGCCGACGTGCGGCGCCGCGGCTTGGCCCTGGAGGGCATCACTTCCCAGGACGTCCTGGCAGCCCAGCACACCATCGGCATCGACATCGGGGAAGGCACGGTGAACTTTCCGGTCTTCACTGCCGCCCAGTTCAACGCTGATGCCTCAACGACTTACAACAAGGGCTACGGCAGTGTCCTCACCGATGCGCTGAAGGCAATGGAGGACAGGGGTTTCTCCTCCGGTTTCACCTCCCGCAAGCAGCTCGCCGAGTACTTGCAGGCCGGACCCTCGCCGCTCAAGCGCAATTTCTACAACAAGGTCGCCTCATTCGTGGAGGAAGAGGTGTCGTTCTTCGCCAAGGAGGTCGCCGAACAGTTCGGCCGCGTTCTGGCGGTTGTCGGTGCCACCACTGAAGTGGCGTACGTCTACGGCGGGGGAGCGGGCCCTGTGAAGGATGCCTTGTACCCGGCGCTGCTGGCCAAGGCTACCGAGATGAACTCGGAAGACTCGTTCCCGACGCTGTACCTGGATTCCAGCTATTCCAGGCATCTGAACCGGGAGGGCCTCTACATCGCGGCCGAGACGGTGGAACGCAAAGCCGGAGCTTCGACCGCCGGCAAGCGCAGCAACCGCAGGACTTCGAGCCAAGACGCGGCGCTGGCGGCAGTGTAGGCCAATCCAAAAAAGAAGCCCTTCCCGGGTTCACCGGGAAGGGCTTCTTGGTGTGCGGCTCACGCTGTGGTTCCTTTACGGCCATGACGGGCGTTGTCCCGCTGGTCGTTCTTGGCTGCTGCGACGAGGTCATTGCGGCCATAGCGGTACAGCTGACGTTCTATGGATGGCCACTCCGTGCCGGTACGCTGCTCGATCTCTTCTGCGGTCGCGCCCGTCCTGACAAGGAAATCAACGTCCTCAACCAGCGCCTCACCCTTCTTCGTAGTATCACCGGTTTCCGGTTCAGCAGAAGGGTCGTCGATGCTCTCGTCGTCCCAGGCCAGGGGTGGAAGGTACCCGCGATTGGCTACTCGTACCCGGGAGGTTAGGGGTGCTGGACCAGGCGTGGCCCACAGCAGCTCGTAGACCTCCTTGACCTTGTGGTGCTTGCGCTGGGAAATCCAACTCCCGGCTTGGCTGAGAACGAGCGCACTATTGAAGCCCAGCTTCGGGCTGAGGTCCCGGTGTCTGTACCCGATGACCATGAGAGCCTGGAGGCGGCGACGAGCTCCGATATTGGGGACGAATCCTTCACGGTTGGGACGGTTGAGAATCTGGTCGGCAGTTACTGCCAGGATCAGCTGTTCCGTTGATACTTTTAGGCCTGAACAGACGCCGCGATTCAGCTCGCTGATGGTCCCGGCAGCTACACCGGAGGCATCCGCGATGGCCCGCACGCTGAAACCGTGCTGGGCAGTCAGCGCCTGCACATGGACCTGGGCGCGCTGTGGGGACGTCGTGCGCTTGAGCCCCCGACTTCGCTCGATTGTCCATTGCTTACGCCAACGGACCTCACCTTCCATGGTCGTTGTCATGAGGGTTTCGCTTTCGTCGGGGCCGCTTCAGGTCCTGAGCCTGTTGTCAGCTGGCGAAGGGCATCTGCTGCTGCGATGACGGCATGAAATGTGCTGTCGAAGTCGCCGGCTGATTGCAGCGATGTCCATCCCCACGAGGTTTCCTGTTGCAGTGTGAACCTGTAGCTCGGTCTGTTGTCCCAGGGGCTCTTGTCTCTTGTTCCCCACTCCGCCTCGATTTCGAGGCGGAGTGATGGGGCTGCGTGAGTACACATGGCATTGGCTCTCTCAGTTCATTCGTGCGTTTATGCCGCGGGACGCCCGACACCCTTGAGTGATGGGAGGAGTTCGTCGGTGAGCACGTCGGCCGCCACATACAGCGGTGCTCCAAGGTCCACTCGACGCAGGGCGGCGGCGATGGCGCTGTGCAGCGATTCCCACGTCAGCGCCACTCCTTCAGCAGAAAGTTGCGGGGTACTGGCCTGGGTTTGGTCGCCGGCCGGTTCAAGGCGGGTGGTGAGGTCATCTGGGAAAGGGGCTGGGGTGATGGTCATTTCTCTTCCTTGAGGTGCGGTGGTTGGGTTCTGTTTATGCAGCGGCAGGTTTCTGGGTAGCTGCGGCTTCTGTCTCCTGTTGCTGCTGCGCGGCCTTTCGTGCGTCGGATGCCAGCAGGCGGGCGAGGGTGTACGGCGTGTCTGTGATGGGGTGGACTGCCCGTCCTTCCGGGGCGGTGATTCTCAGCAGCCCTCGCGTGGCGTGGACGTGATAAACGGACCGGCCCGGATCCTGGTTGCGGATATTGCTGTCGACGTCCAGCTTCAGGACGGCATCTCGGATGTTGAGGCTGTGCAGTGCCTTTTTCGTTTCAGACAGGAACAGGAGGGCACGGGCCATCTCAACCTGTCGGTTCGTCGGTTCGCTGTAGCGGGCCATGGTGTTGCCTTTCTGTGTTTCCGACCCCTGTCGGGTTTGTTGGTGGAAGTGGTGCTGTGGCGGGAAAAGGAAAACCCCGAAGACGGCGGGGGAATGCCGTCTTCGGGGTTGTCTAGGGCAGCCCTGTGCTGAGCCGGATGGCTTAGTTGGCAGCGCCGGCGAACGGGGATTCGTTGTCGTAGGCGTTGGCGCCTTCTTCAACAGCCTGGGTCTGGGTCTCAGCAGGCTGTGTGGTGGTCCCCTGGGCAGCGACGGCGCGCTTGGCCAGGCGTGCCTGGGTTGCTCCCCGGGACTCGAGGAACGTGATGCTGTCCACGACGACCTTGGCCGCCGGGTAGGCGATCTCGCCGTTCTTGGCCGTGTACGGCAGCTGCTCGATGTGGGTTCCCAGTGCCACGAGGTCACCCTGGTGTGCGTAGGAGAACGGGCCGATGCCGTCGACTTTGGAGCTCACGAAGGCTTCCGTGGAGATCTGGTCGGAGATGGTCTTGCCATCGGCGGTGCGGTAGGCGCGGTCCACGTAGAGGGTGAACAGGACCTTCTTGGAACCGTCGCTGTTGCCGAAGATCTTGGGGTCTGCTGCGAGGCGGCCGATGAGGGTACCGTTGTTGGCTGCGTTCGACATGATGTTTCTCCTTGAGGTGAGTGACGTCGGCTGTCCTGGGGGTCCAGGCGGCCAGTGATTTGGTGTTCTTCAGAATTTGTCCCGGGACAGCTGTGCTGGCTGGGAGTTTTTTGGATCTGTGTGAGCGGAGCGGCGGTGTAGTGCCCGCTTGTCCTCTCAGTTCTTCTTCCGAAGCAGCTGTGCTGCTCGAGGCTTTTGATCTTTTGCTGTGGCTTTACCGGACCGGTTCGATGAGAGTGGATCCCGAGCCTTCCTGGGATCCGTTGGCGCAGTCGTACCAGAAGCTGTTGCTCACGCGGACGAGAGTCTTTTCGCAGCTGGTGGGGTGGCTCACGATTCGCCCGTCCTCGTCACGGGACGTGATCCAGCCGTGCTGGGTCCGGGTGCGGCGTTCGGTGACAGTGCCGACGCCGATCTCTTCGGCGATCGCCGGGTTGCGCACCAGACGGTGCGCGCCCTCGTAGGGGTCGTAAGGCCCCTGAATCATCCACGCAGGATGATCCAGGTTGCGCTTGATGGTGACCTTGTCGCCGGGCTGAAGTTCGTTCAGTGCGGTGCTGGACATGGTGGGTTCCTTTCGACAGGCCGATTAGGGGAGGGGTTTGGTACCGAAACAGAACCGTCAGGGGGGACTCGAACCACCCATACGCATCCCGTGTTGTTCCTGCCGGCTGAGACCGCGGGTTCTGGGACATTCCCGGAACCAGGCAGACAGAGGAGCAGGCACGGGGGGCTCTACCAGTTGAGCTATGACGGCAGTGCGTCGGTGGGAAGCCGGCTACGGCGGGGCGTTTATGGTCGCGTGATGACTGACCAAACCAAACACCCCGAAGGCCAATGACCCATCGAGCGGAATCTCCCTGAGATCCCTCGCAGATTTCCTCCCGATTCCCAGCTGTGCTGGAATCAGGAAGTTTTTAGACGATCACCCGTGCCTCGTAGGCGGTGGAGGCGTGCGGACCCACCAGGTAGGCGCCGATGACCTCGATGACACCTTCGTTCTCCAGCGATGAAGCCACTCCGGAGCCTTCACTCCAGTCCTTGATGAACACATGGCCAGGGCGGGGAGTGAGGTCATAAGCGGCGAGATTCACGCTGAGGCGCTCAGGCAGGCCGGTTTCCCGGTCGACGATCACCAGCGCGTTCTGGTCCTCGAAGTAGACAACGTCGCCGTGGACGGTCAGTGCGGAGAAAGCGACGGACGCATCCTTGCGGACAATGGTGGAATTCATGACACTCTCGTTTCCGTAGTCGAAAAATGTTCGATTCAGGGGTTTCCCCGATCACAGCTCCGCTGGGATCTGTTCTTGCGGTTCCGCAGTGCAAAAAAGGGAAGCCCCGCCGGCGTACCGGCGGGGCTTCATTGGGGTAGTGGTGGTGTGTCTTTAGGCAGGCGCTACTGCCGCCATTCCGGCTGTTTGTTTCCCTCGGTAGGGGAGTTGACGGAACTTACTGAGCCTGTAGAAATCGACGTGATTCTCCGACCTGGCAATGGTGCAGATCGGGCTGCCAGGAGGAACCAGTTTCGATATAGCCGCCTTGGCGAAACGAAATCCATCACCGATCGGCTCATCAGGGTGCTTGGCCAGATACACGATCTCGTACACCTGCTCAGGATGCAGCTCTTTCTTCCAGGCGCGAATGGCTGACCAGGCCCTAAATCTCCGGAGCGGCCGCCCGCGCACGAGGGCCACGAAGAGGATCACAAACACGGCTATCAGGAACCTGAGGTCGATCCCCAGTGGTCCCATGAGTATTCCGAGCATGCCGGCCAGAATCCATTGGCTGTATCCGTTGCGCGGTTCCCCCGTCCCCGAGATGCCGACCATCACGCGCCGGTTGCTGTGCCAGAGGCTGCCCTCCAAAGCCGCGGGAAGAATGTACGCAAAATGACGCGGATAGCTGAGAGCGGCACGGAACTTCAGATAGGGCTTTTTAGATTCGTCGGCAAAGGCCAGCGCACCGGTCCAGGCAAGCGCCCATGTATCAGCCAGAGTGACCTTCTTCATTTCCCAGGTCGTGTCCATGCTGCTGCGATCTTCCTAATGGACCTGGTCGCGATACTTGGCGTCGATCAGTACCGCGGCGATCTCGTTGTGCCAGTCCAGGGTGGCGTACTGGCGGGTGACATCCAGCAATGCAGGATCGACGCGGGCGTCCATGGTCACTTCCTGGGCCATGCTGCGGATGCTCTTGGCGAGCTCCTTGGCGGCGTCGGTGCTGTAGGTTGCCGGGGACTTCTCAACGATGTTGGCAAGGGCTTCGAGGAAGACGATGGCTTGGGCAGTGTTCTGGGTAGTCATGATTGCTCTTATTTCTGTCCGAAGTTCATGGATGGTTGGTGAAGAACTGCTGGTTCGTGTCCTGCCAGGAGTAGATGCCCAGCGCCTTGAGTTTTTGGTCGCACCAGGTGCAGGAGCCGCTCCAGGTGTAGGGATCGGAGGCGTGGAGCTTCTTCCGAAGCGGTGGCGAGTAGGCGCTGTAGGCCGAAGACATCCAGCGCACGCCGGGCATCAGGCGGTGGCCTTCCTGGTAGAGCTTCACACCAATGCCCAGCCCCACATACTCCATCCAGTCAGAGGATTCGCCGGGCCTGTTGGGGTCGATGGACTGGATGGCGTATGGCTTGGAGTTCACGCTGCCGAAGCCGGGTTGTGTGATCACGAACTGGGCCCGTAGCCCTGATGCGACATGCTGGACGAGCACTGCCGGGTTGCCCTCGAAGTCGGTGAAGCGCTTATGGAGGAAGTCTGTGGAGGCAGCAATTGCGGCGCGCTCGGCGATCATTGCCCGTACGTTCGACCTGATGAATGATTCATCCAGTTTGGCCAGAACATCGTTCAAGGTGGCAAGCCTAAAGGTACGTCCGCCGACCCGCAGGTCGTAGTCCTCGCGGTTTTCCAGGACGAGCCGGAGGATTTCCTCGAAATGCTGCTCACTGGCGGGTCCGTAAGGGTTCTTGTTAGGAATGACCTTCCCGGCCGCTTCATGCCACAGCAGAGACCCGGCTTTGTTCGCCAGGGCCAGCAGACCGTCAGAACTGATTTGAGCTTCACAGTCCGCAATCAAGCTGCGCAATGACGCTATTTCGTCCCGTCGGCGGTTGTGTTCCAGGAAGCGGTACCAGGGCAGCGCCCTGATGAATTTTTCTGCCTTTTCAAGGCTTCGGGTATGTCCGTCACGGGCCTGGATTGCACGGCATGTGCTTTCGAGGGGGTCCATTGGTTCTCGCTTTCTAGATGTCTGTCACGATACTTGCTGCCTGCGGTGGCCTCTTGTCATAGGGAAGAGGCCACCGCAGGTGCGTTTTAGCTGCTCAGCACGTCATGCTTCCTCCGCTTCCAGCCGTCCCGCTCCGCTGCTGCGAGTCCCAGCAACGCGAGCCTGCCCAGTCCGCCGCGGACTGATTCATGGCTTAGGCCGGCAACGGCCGAAAGCTTCTCCACCGTGGCGGTGGAGCGATGGGGCAGGGCGTCAAGGAGGATCAGGTCTTCCAAAGTCAGCCCTTCCTGCACTGGTTCGGGCTTTGTGGTGCTGCGGGACGTAAGCAGCTCCACCACTTCTTCTGCTCCGGTGACCAGCACTGCGGCATCTTCTCTTATAAGACGGTGGCAGCCTGCGGAATTAGCGCTGTGAATGGAACCCGGTATTGCGGCCACGGCCCTTCCGAGAGTCTTGGCGTGATGGGCTGTGTTCAACGCGCCCGAACGCCACCGGGCCTCCACGACGCAGGTCACTCCGGCCAAGGCAGCGATGATGCGATTTCTCTGCAAAAAGCGATACCGGGTTGGAGCCGATCCGGGAGGCAATTCCGAGACCGTCAGTCCGCCCTTGGAACGGATCGCCGCCGCGAGGTCAGTATTGCCGGCCGGGTAGTCCCGATCCAGACCGCCGGCCAGAACCGCGATGGTAGCCGGGAGCTTTCCAGTGCTTCCAGCAAGCGCGGCTCGGTGAGAATTTGCGTCGATGCCGTAGGCAAGACCGGAAATTATGCAGATTTCACGCTGGGCCAGGCTGTAGGCCATGTCGCCGGCGACGGATGCTCCATAGCTCGTGCTGTCCCTGGACCCGGTCAGCGCCACAGACTTGTCGATGTCCGGGATTCCCGGCTCGATCTGGCCGCGGTACCAGAGCCCCAGAGGTGCGTCTGCAAGGTCGTTGAGGGCGGCGGGCCATTGCTCGTCATCAGGGGTGAGGAATCCTCCGTCCAGCCGCTGGATGTTGGCCAGGTCTTGCTCAGGCCGCAGGTCGGGTATGCGGGAGGCCCAGCGCTTCAGGCCGTCAGCTAGTTCCTCGGCTGTAACCCCGATGAACGGAAGCGCTGGGGTTGCGCCGGTGGCAATACTGAGCGCTACAGGAGCGCCATGGTGGCCAACCAGGGCACGGCCGGTGCGGTCATTGGGCTCGAAAAGGCGGGTAAGTGCTGCCCGGGCCAGGCGGTCTTCGGTGACGTTCATGGTTGTGTTCCTGTTCTGTAGTCGTGTTCAGGGATTGGGTGTGCGGCTGGGTGGCGTTTGTGTCAGTTCGTACTGGCGAGGCGTGCCGCGGCCTTCGTGAAGGCCTCGAATTTGACGGATTTTTGTCCGTCCGACTTGCCGAAGTTGTTCGCCCAGTTGCCCAGGTATTCCTGGCACAGCTTCCGGTCGGCGTCCCGGGCTTGTTCTTCCGCCATGGCGGCGCTGAATCCATCAAAATCAAACGGCAGCGCAGCGGTCATGGTGTCGGGGGAGAGGGTGGCAGTGCTCATGGCGGATCCTCGGCTTTCCGGTGAAGGCGGGTAGTTTTCCTTGTCACCGAAAATCCCGATCCCAGCTTTGCTGGGACGGCTGGGGCGCTCAGCCGCACGTTCTTAGAAAAAGATGCCCCACCGGCGAACCAGCAGGGCATCATAGGGATGGAAAGGAGGGGATGAAGGCTCAACCGGGTAGTCCATCGGCCGCCTCCCTTGTTCCGGATTGTGGGTCCTGATCCTCATCCTGCTTCAGCCTGTTTGCAGCGATCTGCTCGCGGTGGGCGGGCAGATCGCCAGCGCACCTGCGGCATCTGGTGTCTTTCTTTGGGGCTCTCTTGGTCAGCCTCGGGAATTCCTCGAAAATCCGCTCGTCGAAACCCTTCTTGTAGCCGCACAGGGCCAGCCAGACCGGATCCTCGATGGGCAGCATTTCGGGGGTGTTGTGGTGCGAGAGCCTTCCGGTGAGCACATGCCACTTGGGTTCGACGTCCCGGAAAGGCTCCTCGTGGAAGCCATCACGACGCCACCAGATGATCGCGCCGGCCCTGGCCAGGGCGAGCATTTCATTGCATCTTCTGATTGAACTTGCGCTCATGGTCCGTCACTCCCCTTCGGCCGGAAACAGGTGCGGGAAGCCCCAGTTCTCGGCATCCGGGAACTCGTTGGCGGCGTCGGCATCCACGAGCACCAGCCCACCGTCGATCCGACGGAAATCAGGGCTTCGACGCATGTCCTCGGGCCCTATGGCACCCTCCGGCACCCGCCAGTCTTCGATCGTGTAGTACTTGCCGCTCTTCCTGAACAGCGTCACGGAGGCAGTCCTGGCGGAAGCTTCCTGAGTCGCATTTTCGCTTTTGCTGGTGGTGGTCATGGTTTCGGGTCTCCTTTGGGCGCCGTGTTTTGTGGGGTTGTGTTGTCGTGAATTCCGCATGCCTTGCAGTGAGCGGCCGTGTGGACTCCGGCGCTGACGCACCTTGCACGCCTCCTGCCGAGAATCCCGATCACGAGCTGCCGGCCTTCGCTTTGGATGCTCATGGGGAGGTGCTCGCTTTCTGTTGATGGTCGTGGTGAGGCGGGCATGCCCTTAGGGCGCGAGGGTACGCAGCGTGCCGCGCACCAGCTGGTGCTCGGGTACCGAGATCCGGTAGCCCTGCACGGGGTAGCTGGGGTGGTCGGAAGCGACCACGATGCACGTCCAGGTGCAGTCGTAGCGGCGCCTGGGCATCGTCTCGGACTCTGCACCTCTGGCGTAGCGGTGGCTCTCTGTGGGGACTACGACGATGGTGTGCTGCGGATCGCCAGGCAGCGACGGAAGCTCGATCAGCAGGTCCTGGACATTGCCGCGGATGTTCACGGGCATCAGGCTCAGCGCATGACTGGTAGAGCCGACAGGCGCCTGCGCCAGGCGGGCTACTTCAGCTTCGGGGGCTTCAATCAGGGTCTTGAACATGATCGGGATCTCCTTCTTGGGAAATGAATGGGGATAGCGCAACGGGCGGTGTTCCTTAGTCCGACACCCGGTCGCAGCTGTGCTGTGACCCTTGGCCGCAAAAACGAACCCCGTGGAGCTCAGATGAGCGCCACGGGGTTCGAGGACTGGTCTTGGACGTCGGTGTTTGCCCTTTGGTTAGGCGGATTTCTGGGAATGCTCCGTCGTATTTGTCCCGATGGCGGGCACCAGGGCCGCTGGTGTTTCCCGGCGTTTGGCGGCTGCACTGCGGGCGTCGCGGGCGATGCTCCATGCGGCTGTCTCGGGTGTGCCGTTGGCCGGGTGGACATAGTGTCCGGCGCTGCCGGTGATGTTCTCGCCGGTCCTGGTGGTGGCGTGCACGCGGTACAGGCGCTGGTTGTGAACTGTGTAGGAGACCTCCAGCTCCAGCTGGACATCCCAGATGTGCTCATGGGTGCGCAGTGCCTTCTTGGTTGCCGCCAGGAACACCAAGGCAGCAGCTTCCTCGGCCTGCTGTGTCGTGGGTTCCGCATACCGCGTTCCACCTGTGGTGTTCTGCTGCCCGGGAACTGGTGCAGATCCGGTAGTCATGACTGGTCTCATTTCGGGTGTGGTTGGCTTGCTTGATCACGCCAATTCCCGGCCGCAGCTGTGCTGCGGCCTTTGCACCGGAAAAAGAACACCCCGTAGGCTCACGGGAGCCCACGGGGTGTTTTGTGCCCAGGACGGGTCGTTAGAACGGAATTGGTGACAGGGTTCCGAGCCTCACCGGGTCCGTGGTGTGAAGTGCTGGATCAATGAATGCGGCAACGCGTTCGGCGAGGAGCAGCTGAGTTGCCTTTGGTCCCCAGGGGTGGAGGCTTTCCTTCCACAGGACGACCGTCGACAGCTGGGCATTCATGGCAGCGCGGGCACAGCCCCAGGTTCCCCGTGACCGGCCCGATGCTTCGTCCCCGGTCGGGAAGGCAATCACCAGGTCGGCGCCGAGCGAAATCATCTCGTGGTTCCGGCGGTGGCCCGCCATCTTGCAGGTCGGCTGGGGAACCGGAGTGACATGCCAGGCTGGACAGGCATCCGTGTGCTGATCCCACTGCGCAGGGTGATTTTCGATTGCCCAGCCGCGGGCGGCCGCGACCTGCGCTGCCAGAGTATCCAGGCCCTTGGCATCCCCATGAACCAGCCGCACTGTGTTCTCCAGCGTCAGGGGCACCTGCAACAGGGCCAGTGCGGTGTCCAAGGCTTGATCAATCTGTCTTTTCCCGGCCCAGTCTCGTGATCCGGTGACCAGCACCCTGCGCTCCGGGTACACATGTTGCTGCGTCTCAGAAGCGGGTGCAGGTGCCGGAGTTGTAAGGGCGTTCACTGCGATACTCTGCTCTTCGAGGGCCCGCTGTTTTAAAGCACCGAGAGCCCGCTGCCGCGGGGAGCCGGCACCGACAGGTCGATGGCCGGCTTGGGCAACTTTCGACCAAGGATCAGATCCAACAGGGCACTGCGCTCAAGGAGCTCAGGAGACACTGCTGTTCCGTGCACCAGGCAGTCCGGGTTGTACTCGTACATGGATCCCGGCTCGGTAGCTCCGTAGTGCACGAAGTGGTACTTCTCGGGCACCATCGGGCACAGGCAGGTGCCGGCCATAAGTGCCGGGTTGATGAAGCGTACGTCGCCGGTCAGCAGCCATGTGGTGTTCACCCGCAAAACCTTGGCGTAAAGCCCCAGCTCGGCCGCCGTGGGGTTGTCCAGCTCGTGCAGCCGGTTCCAGGCAGCTTCAGCGCTGGCGGTGTCAGCGCAGGCGCCGACGAACTCAGCGTGGATGGCATCGGCGCTGACGCCCTGCTTGGACAGTGCCTCCAGGACAGCAGCCACGCGGCTGCGGAAGGTATCGGCATTGGTGATGTTGAGGGTCAGGGACATGGTGACAGCTCTTTTCCAGGGAGAAGGGATGGCTTGCATGAGTGCTAGTGGTTCCCCCGGCCATGGCTTGCCCATGGCGTTTTTGCCTCTGTTAGAATTTGCTTAGAAATGAGTACAAACTAGAAAAGTGGGTGTGACCGTGACTGATATTTCCAGCCTTACTGGGATCGATGCGCTGCCCGCTGTTCCGTTTGGTCTCGGAGATGCCGGCGGTCCAGAGCGAGACAGAGGCGGCCCAGGTTCGAGGCAGAAACCCAGCGCGGTCAAAGAGCCCGCAAAAGACAAGGTCTCGCGGGTGAGGCGTCCTGTCAGGCTTCATCCGGACACGGACCAGCGCGCTCAGTACTGGGCTGATAAGCACGGCATCTCGGAGAACGCGTATATCGAACAGGCCGTCGAGGAGAAGATCCGCCGTGAAAATGGTGACTACGATCTGCCCACACTGGAGATCGCCAGGCTCGCCCAGCTGATTGACCATGTGGCATCACTTTCCACCAACGTCGCGAATCTGGAACGGGTGACTGTCACCGGCTTTGATTCGCTGATGGGCCTGACCCGCGGTGACAACTACCTGCTCGATCCCGAAGACGGCGAACTTGGAGAGGCCAGGGCCTAAATCATGGGAAGCTCATTCGACGATCTGCTGGACCAGTACGAGGCACCTACTACCGACTACGACATTGTGTTACCCGGGAGGGTGGGTGCTGCCGGAAACAAGGGCGGCAGCAACGCTGCGGCCGCGCCGGCGCCGGTGACATCGCCCGGCACTCCGGCGGATTCACATCCTGCCGGGACCGCACCGGAGCCCGCACCCCAGCTCCCCGAGGGCAGCGACGACAATGATGCAGTTACCGATGAACAGTCCCAGGTGGAGCAGGACTCACAAAAGGCAGCGCATCGGCCAGAAGCAGAGGCCGCAGCCGCTGATGCTGATAATGATGCAGACGAGGTCGAAGAGTTCGACGATGCAGAGGCTTTTGCAGAGCCGGACCGCGCTCCTGTTCACCAGGCAGCTGCGCACCCGGTAATTCCGCGCAAGGGTGGCGGCCTGACGTTCGAAGGTCCGAGCGTCAATCTCAAATATTTCCCCCGTGTCCTGATCGAGCAGATGCGCGAGATGCTCAAGCCTCATCTTGGGGAAGACTTCGCCAGGGACCTCTCACAGTTCAGCCTGGTGACAGCCTTTGCCATTGCGGCGCTGGGTACGGAGCTCGCCACCGACGAGTACACCGCACACGCTGTGAAGGCATTCCGGGCCAACGATCCCAAGGCTGATGTGATCGAGAAGCGGACCGCGGCCCTGCTCGAACAGCAGGCCAGGCTCGAAGGCTCGCTGAAAAAGATTGCCGACAAGCTCGGTGCTGTGGCTGAGACTGCCACCGTACTGGAGATGGGGCAGGCGTACGCGCTTGCCGAACGCACCGCGCTCCTGGACACCGACGGTGTTCTGCCCGAGACGATCGACGTGACGCAGAAGCGCGCTGTTGCCTCCCGGGACAACATCCGGGCACGGGTAAAGAAGCACCAGGCCGAAGAGAAGATCAGGTCCGGCCGGCCGATCCGCTAGCGGTACAGCCCAGGCACGATGCGGCGGAACGTAGAGACAGCAATGAGGGAAACGAATCAGTGATGGCGGCATCTGAGACAGATCAGGCCCCGAGGGTTAGGCGCAAACAGCTGCGCCTGGCGGAAGCCGCCGTGTCCGCGGCGGGAGGCCATGTCCCTCCGCCCAGCCAGTTCAACAGGGGAGCGTGGCCGGCGGCGGCGGCTGTGGGTGATGCAGTGATAGATGCCGAGTCCAGCGAATTCCGGGTCAGTGAAACGGAACAGGACCGGGCGCACACCCGGTTTGCCGCAGGGGAGAGCATGGTGGATCTCAATGCCCGTCGCGCAGCGATGGGTCTTTCTCCGCTCGGATTGCCCGTGTCTCCGCGCCAGCATATGGCGCCGATCTCAATCCTGTTCCTTGCGGTGGTCTGTGTGCTGGCACTACTCGTGGCGCTGCTGATCTTCCTCAAGCCGCCACTGGGAGCGTGGATTCCAGCCCTGGGTTAGTGGTTTATTGGGGGCCGGAGTTCTCCAGGATTGATTCTCCTGAGAAAAACGAAAGAGCCCGAAGTGCTTTTAGGGCACCTCGGGCTCTCCGGGCTTGTTGGGCATCACTTAGTGAGCTCGACGGCAGCGGCGTACAGCATGATGCAGCCGATGGTCGCCAGGCCGAAGCCGAGGAACACATCACCGACCGCGTTCGAGACCACGATGCCGATGGTGGCGTACAAACCGACAAGCACCAATAACTGCTGAAGTCTGTAATTTGAGAACATAGGGATTCACTCCATTTCGTTGAGATAGTTTGTTTCAGCAGTGTTCCCGGTGCTGCCTCGCAGCACCACTGCAAACATCGGGAACACTGCCAGCAATTGCAAAAGCCCAGCCGCACAGACAAAACCAGCCACCCAGATACTGCATTTGTACTGTGTTGCCCACGGCTGGGGAAGTGCCACGAATCCGATATAGTTGATCCCTCAGACTGATTGATTCCTATTCGAATATCACGGGGTAACACCATATGGCGCAGCGAGTCCAAATTGAACTGGTTGATGACATTACTGGCGAAACGGCCCAGGAAACCATGCACTTCAGTGTCGATGGCACAGATTATGAAATTGATTTGACCACGGAGAATGCCGGGAAGTTGCGGTCATGTCTTTCCGACTACATAGCCAAGGGGCGCAAGGTCAGCGCCCGCCGCAGTCAGGGTGCTCGGCAGTCAGCACCGGCGTCCCGCGGCGGCCAGACTTCCTTGATCCGCCACTGGGCACAGGAGAATGGGTACAAGCCCAACGCGCGGGGCAGGCTCAACCAGGCCATCGTCGATGCCTATAACGAGGCGCAGAAGTAGCAGGGTTTAGGGTTGACGGGTGGAACTTATCGCACTGATCAACTCAAAGAGCGACCCTAAGGCTGAGTATCGAGCCGTCACTGTCGAAGCCCCTGATTACGATGCTGCCTTCGCTAAAGTCCGGGAGCTGCTTAGCGAAGATGACCAGCTGCTCTCGGTCCGTCGGCCGTAGAGAAATCACAAAAGGGCGTTATGGGGAAAAGAACCGCGAAGTCGTCTGCGGGGCATCGGATCACTCCCGGCTGGATTGCGCTCGGGATCTTTTCCGCGTTCATGGTTTCTGTCCTTTTGTTTTTCGGAATCTTTGTCGGGGGTCTTGATGATGCGGAGTCCTGCGAGCTTAATCATCATCAGGTCTATGACCAGGAATACAGAATGGCGCACGCCGAATATGCGAATAGGAACCTTTTCCCGTTGAGCAATAAGTGCAATGCCAGCTACGACATGGTTCCCTTTTGGATGAACCCTGCAATCGTCGGCTTTGCGCTGCTTAGCGTCGGTGCTTTCACCGTGCCGCCGCTGAGGAATCGGTTTGCCGGGGAACATACTGATAGCCGCCGATCATCGGCCCTGTAGGAGTTCCGGAACTTCAACGTCGGAGGGATCAAACTCCGGACGGGTCCGCAGGAAACGAACCGGGTGGCGGAACGATGTTCCTGACCAGGCGACATCGGCCGAGATCTCGACCACGACCGATTCGATCAGCGTCAGCCTTATTCGACCCCGTTCCTTGCTGAACCTGTTCAGCGTGGTCTCGGTGATCTCTTCAGGCCACGGGTGCCCGGTCCGGGCTGGCTCAATCTGGCTCCCCAGCAATCGTCCTGTCCGTGCGGGGAGAGTGGTCGACCTGCCGACAATGCGCAGCCTGCCGTTGACGGGAAGCCCCACCACGACAGCCTGTGGCTGAGACACCGGGCCGATCACTGCGGCACACACCACGTCCACAACGTCATAATGCTTGAGCTTCCACCAAGCCCTGGTTCCGCCGTCGTATAGCTGCGCTTTTCCTTTGATGACCAGCCCTTCCACTCCGGTGGCCGGCAGGTCCTCCAGCCATTGGGCGGCGACGTCAGGATCCGTGGTGCCGGGGGAGAGGTTTAGCGGCGGCGCCCAGTCCCTGGCGAGTTCCTCCAGCAGAGCACGCCGGCCGGTCAAGGGCACGCGTCTGGTGTCCTGGCCGGCAACGGCGAGCACATCGAACGCGGCAAAGGACGCAGGCATCTCCCGTACCAGGGCTGGCAGGGCTGCCCTGGCGGTGACCATTCTCTGTTGCAGCGCGTCGAAGTCCAGCCGGCCGTTGTTCCAGATGACCACTTCACCGTCGATGATGCAGCCCCCAGGCACCTGGTTCCTCGCAGCAGCTTCGAGGTCGGGGAACATGCGCGTGAGGTCCTTGCGCTGGCGAGACCACACCGAGACGGTGTCGCCCACGATGATGAGGCAGCGGAAGCCATCGAACTTTGGTTCATACCAGCTGCCGCCGGGGAGTGCGCCGCTCCCCGGCAGCGAAGTTACCGGCTGCGCGAGCACAACGTCCAGAGGTGGACGGAGCTCAGGAGGAAATATCTCTGGCTCGGCCATGCCATCAGCATAGGCGTCAGTGCCGCTGGATATTAACAAGTAGTCGTGAAGTAGTCCACACTTACCGACTACTTTTTTCTGTTCGTAAAAGTTCCTACTAAAGACGAACGCGTTGCGTCAATAGGTAGAGCAGTGAAAACAGCGACTTTTCAGAATTCACAGGACACGCTCAGAAAGCACATCATAATGTCGGTTATGTTGTGGGTGGCGTGAGAGGCTTGGGTAATGGACCTTGCTTATAACACTGCTCCTACCGGAAATGCAGAACGACACGCCAGTATTATTGCCGCCTGGCAATTGGCGCAGAATTCGCGTCACACGCTCGCCGCTTACACTCGAAATCTGAAGGCTTACTGCACCTGGCTCGATGGGCTGGGGCTTGATCTGCTGACCGTCCGCCGGGTGCATGTTGATGGTTTCCGGCACACCCTGGCGGGGGCGCCCTCGACGGTAGCGAGGACTCTTGCCGCGCTATCGAGCTTCTACCGGTACGCGATCGCCGAGGGAGTGGCTGACCGCAATCCGGTAAGCACGGTGAACCGGCCCGCTGTCGATGCTGATCATTCTTCGACGCAGGGGCTGAACCGGGAGCAGGCGAAGGCGCTGCTGGCTGTCGCCATGCGAGACAGCCTGCGCTCCTACGCCCTGGTGAGCCTGCTGATGTTCACCGGCATCCGGATCAGCGAAGCGCTCCAGGCGAGCACTGCCGACTACGGCCACGACGCCGGGCACCGGACACTGAACATCCGGCGCAAGGGAGGCAGGAGCGCCAAAGTCGCGGTGCCGGCGCCGGCGGTGGTGGCGCTGAACAGCTATCTGGGCACCAATGGTGCTGATCTGGTCTTTGGCCAACCACAGAGCCTTCCACTCTTCACGACATCCACGGGCAGGCCCTGGCACCGCTCGGAGGCGTTCAGGACAATTCAGCGCCTGGCACGCACGGCCGGCGTGGAAGGCCAGATCAGCCCGCATAGTTTGCGGCATACGTTCGCCACGATTGCCCTGGACAGCGGTACCTCGCTGCATGCGTTGCAGGACAGCATGGGCCACGCCGATCCCCGGACCACCAGAAGGTACGACCGGGCCCGGAACAACCTACTGAAATCAGCTGGCTACGACGTCGCTAGGGCACTGGCTTAGAGCTGGTTTTCGCTCCCTATATACAGGAGTTTGGCAAGCCGTAGCCGGGCTGATGTCTGCGAGACCACCACAGCAGCGAGGAAGTGTCCGGTTGAGGTCTGTGAGCAGCGTGATCTGCGGCGTCTACCTCGAAATCGGACTCTATCCTGACGGGATTCAGCACGGGAGTCGACGTCAGATTGGGGTGTAGAGCAAATGCACGAGAAATCAGGGCACAAGTTGACGACGATGTCGCCTGTGCGTTGGCAGTGCAAGCAGACCTATGCCTTCTTTGATGCTCGCCGGGCACGTCCCGTACCCTTCCCTGAAGCTGCGCCCGACGCTACCCCATGACCTCGAGCTCCTTGAGCTTTGCAAGCGCCACGCCGGCAAGGAATTGTGCGTGGTCGACCAGGACACCGTCGTCAAACACTGCCCGGGGCGAATGCATGGGAGCCCACTCTGTGGGGTCAATATCCGGAGACCCTGCTCCGAGGTGCCCGTATGCTCCGGGGACCTCCGCAAGGACTCGGGAGAAATCGTCAGAGCCGGTCCTAGGGGACGGACTCTGTACAAACCGCTGCTCTCCAAAGAACGTGCGTGCAATCTTGCCCCAGAGTTCCGCGTCACTGTCGTGATTAACGGTCGCCGGCATTATTGGAGTGAACGTTGCCTCGGCTGTCAGTCGATGAGCTGCCGCAAGTTGCCGGATAAGATCCGGCAACTCCTGTGCGAGTCGCGCTTCCACACTTTGGCTGAAAGACCGGACGCTGGCTCTGAATTCGGCCGATTCAGGTATGACATTAGAGGCGGAACCGCCATGGAATTGACCCACGGACAGTACAACGGGATCAAAAACGTTGAATCGCCGCGTGATGTAGGTCTGTAGCGCGCCCAGCATTTCGGCAGCAACCTGGATGGGATCCAGAGCCTGGAAAGGACGAGAACCGTGCCCACCACGCCCGATAACTTTGACAGTCAGATCTCCAAAGGCAGCCATGTAGGAGCCGGCACGGGTTGTGAACACGCCTGACGGGACGTCCGAAACGACATGCAGGGCGTAGGCCGCATCCGGTCGCCTGCCTGCTGCGCCAAGAACGCCTTCCTCTAGCATAATGCGCGCCCCGTCATGCCCTTCTTCCCCCGGTTGGAACATGAAAATGACGTCACCCGTCAGGCTCTCACGTACGGACGAGAGCAAGCGGGCAGCGCCAACCAGACCGGCTGTATGCAGGTCATGGCCGCAGGCATGCATCGCTCCATTGGTCGAGGCAAAGGATAATCCTGTCTTTTCTGCGACGGGAAGTGCGTCCATGTCACCTCTGAGCAGTACAGCTGGGCGGGCCCCGAGGGGGGCCTCGGTGGCACCACCGCGCAGTACCGCAACCACGGAGGAGGCTGCTTCTCCGAGGGTTACTTCGAGGTCGAGAGCCTTGAGCGCTTCAAGGACCCGGGCCTGGGTGCGGGGCAAGTGCAGGCCAACCTCAGGGTCTGCATGCATTTCCCTGCGGAAATCAACCAGGTCGCTTCCGAAGGATGGGATCGCTGCTGAAGCGCCCTCAAGGGAACTCAGCGATGAAAAACGCCCCGCATCTGTCGTTGAAGTATCTGTCATTAAAGGACTCTCTCGTGTCGACCGTCCCCGACTCGCTCACATTCCTGGAGTCTGGGAAGACCCGCTTCTTGGCTGCGGGTCACGGTTCCGGATTCTTTTGCTGGAAGCCCCGCCGGGGCTGGCTTTTGTTTGCTGTAGTCGGAAGCCTTTAGAGCGGGAGGTCTGCTTTGTCCACGCCAACGACCCGGTCGCCGGTGAAGAAGCGCACACCGTACTGGGGACCGTGGCCTCCAATACCGCTCGTACCCCAGAAGCTTTGGCGGGAATTGCTGGCCAAGTCGCTCATGAAGGTGCCGTTGATGCGGACCTCACCGGCACGAATACGGGAGGCCACTTCCACCGCCCTAGATTCGTTGCCACCGAATACATAGGCATCCAGACCGGTTGCGGGACCGTTTGCGTGGCTAAGGGCCTCCTCCACCGAGTGCACGGCATGTACCGTGACCAGGGGCCCGAATAGCTCCTCCGTTGCAGCCTCGGCGGCGCACCCGACGATCACCCCCGGCACCATGAACCATCCGTCAAGATCAGGAAGGTCGCCGCCCGTGACGAGCTTTCCCCCCAGCCCGAGGAGTCGATTCACGGAGGATTTCAAGCCGTCACGCTGCCGTTCAAACGCCAGGGGACCCACCTGCGTTGCCTCGTCCAAGGCATTTCCGACCCGAAGCTTACTAAGCTCAAGCTTCATAGCTTCGACGAAACGATCATGAATCGATTGGTCAACCAGTATCTTGCCGGGCGCCTCACACCACTGGCCATTGAGACGGGTCATGCCTTGCACGATGGACTGTGCCGCTGAGCTGACATCGGCATCGTCCAGTATGATCACGGGATTGTTGGATCCGAGCTCCATCTGCATGACCGCCAGATTGGACGCCGCAGCCTGCGCGACCGTCCGGCCTGCGGAATCGCCGCCAGTGAACGACAGAGCCTCGATCCTGGGGTCCGACGTCAGCAGTGACCCCGTCTCCGAATTTCCGTGCACCAGCTGAAACGCGGCGCTCGGGTAGTTCAGTTCGGTCATGGCAGACACGATCGCCTCGGCGAAGAGCTGGCAACCGCTGGGGGCGTTTTCGGAGGGTTTAAGGATGACGGGGCACCCAGCCGCCATGGCTGCCGCCACCTTGCCCACCACGGTAAACGTTGGGGCATTCCAGGGACCTACGATGAGGGCCGGGCCGAGGGGCTTGCGCAGGATGACCACAGACCTTTCTTGGTCAAGCGTCTCCGATTCCCCAAGCTGTTCCGCTTCAGCAATAGTTCCACGGACTCTGTCTCCCAGTGCACCAGCAATCAGGCGGGTGGTCCGGATAGGGACTCCAGTATTGATGCTGTCCTGGAGCGCAATTTCTTCGCTCTGGGCATCGAGAGCTGCAGCTACCTTCGTCAGGATCTCAAGACGTTCCCGGAGTTTGATGTCTTCAAGCTTCCCGGACCAGTGCAGTGTCGCCGCTGCCGCGAGGGCGCGCTCAACATCAACTTTGGCGGTCTTGCGCATCGGCTGCCGGGCTTCGCCGGTATTCGGGTTTGTGAGGTAGCGGCCGCTCTCCTCGAGCTGCTGCCAAGTGCCATCAACAAAGGCGCGTTGCTCGACAAGGTCGGGGGCAATATCGGTCAGTTGTGCTAGTCCTTCAGCAGTCATTTTGGCTGGTTCCTCTGGTTTTCGTTTTTGCGGTATTCGCGGTTGATGTCCGGGAGTATCTACAGCGCCACACTGCACAGCTTTCGTTCCGGTCCTCGCGGGGCGCAAGGTCATGAAATGGTTGCCGGACCGGGCTGCCGCCGCGACGATCCACGAGTTGTCCGGGTCAAGGATTTAATCCGGCATGGTCAGCACAACGCGGATGGTCGACGCTTCCGCCATAGCTTCGAATCCCTCATTGATTTGTTCGAAGGGGAGTTGCTTTGTAACCATTGCATCGAGGTCCAGCCGGTTGTTTAGGTAGTGGTCCGTGAACATGTCGACATCACTGAGGAACCGGTTCGCCCCCATATAGGCGCCTTGCAGGTGCCGGTCACCGTAGACAAGAGCATCCGCGGGGATCTTTAGTTCCGACCCCGTGGGCATGAGACCGAGGATGGTGGCGGTTCCGCCCGGGCTCAGGAGCGAAAAGGCAAGTTCCGCTGTCTGGCTGCGGCCCACGGCTTCGATCGCATGGCTAACACCCTGGGGAAGAAGCGACCGGACCTGGCTGAGAGTTTCCGTCGAATCAGTTGACGAGGCAACGGCGTCCGTGGCACCGAATTTGCGGGCGAGTTCCAGCTTCGCCGGCACGGCGTCGATGGCAATGATTCGTCGTGCGCCGGCCAGTCGGGCACCTTGAATGGCCGCTATTCCTACACCGCCGCAACCGATCACGGCAACAGTGTCCTCTGGGCCTAACTTTGCCCCGTGAATGACCGCGCCAACTCCTGTGCTGACGCAGCAACCGAGAAGACACGCAACGTGGGCAGGCAGATCCGAGCCGACAACCGCGACCGATGCCTCTTTCACGAGGAAGGCCTGTGCAAATGCCCCGATACCACCAAGCGACTCAACGCTTGATCCATCAGGTGAGAGGAGCCTGGGCCGGCGCCGCTCGCGCATCGAGTCGACTCGTTCGCACTGGGTCGGCCGGCCGCTGATGCAGCTGCGGCATACCCCACAGGATGGCGTGACCGTTGCGACGACCCGATCACCGATCTTAACTCTCGTGACGGCGGAGCCGACGCGCTCGACAATGCCTGCGACTTCATGCCCGAGGACAGCCGGCAGCGAGATATCCAATGACCCCTTCAGGTAGTGCAGATCGCTATGGCAAAGGCCCACGCGCTCCGTCCGGATGAGGACCTCATGGTCCTCCGGATCATCCAGCAGGAGCTCGCGGATCCGGAGAGGGGTTCCGGGCTTTTCCAGCACGGCGGCAAGAATCGGTGTAGTCATTTGGCTTCCTTGATGGTGAGGCCCTTGCAGACGGTCGCTTCGACCATCTTCAGCCCTGGCTGAGTTTCAACAGTGTGTGGAGGGAACAGCCTTTACGACCACTATGTGCAAGGTGACCAGCCCCGGCCCATGATGACCAGCAGGCTGGCCGGGAAAAAGGTCAGTGTCCGATTCCGACCCGGGATCCGCTCCGGTTCTCCGCCACAGCCGACCACTGCCGAAGGTGACGTTCCATGGCGCGGAGGGCTTCTTCCAGCTTTGTTAGCAGTATCCGGGTCTCTTCTTCGGTGATCACCAAGGGCGGCGACAGTATTGCGGCGTTGTTCAGCGGAGCGATCCCGGCAGGATAGACAATGAGTCCTTGGGCCAGGCATTCCTGCACAAAGGTGGTGGCCGCTTCGAGGGCAGGATCGGGTGCCCGCCTGCTTTCCCGGTCCATCACGAACTCGAAGCCCCACAGCAGGCCGCGGCCCCGGACATCTCCCATACAGGGGTGCCTTGCTGCCAGGGATAGCAGCCCGGCTTCCAGCTGCTTCCCACGCCGCCGTACGTTCGCGAGGACGTCCCTGCGTTCCATAAAGTCCAGAACCGCCAGACATGTGGCTGCCCCCAGTGGGTTCCCTGAAAAGGTGTGCCCGAAAGGAGCGACGCCGCTGCCCTCCCTGAGCGCCGCGACGATATGGCTTCGCAGCAGGACACCGGCAACAGGGTAATAACCGGCACTCAGTCCTTTGCCGATGAGGAGAAGGTCCGGCACGACGTTCTCGTAGGAACTCGCGAACCAGTCTCCCGTCCGCCCGATTCCCGTGATGACCTCATCAATGATCAGCAGCACGTTCAACCGGTCACAGATTTCGCGCAGCCGGGCGAGATAGCCGGCCGGAGGCATCAGCACTCCGCCTGCGGCTCCTACGATTGGTTCGACGATGACTGCTGCGACTGTGTCCGGATCCTCATCCCGAATGGCATCTTCGAAGGCTGTCGCAGCCCGCTGCGCGTACGCTTCTTCGTTTTCGCCCGGCTGCCCGAAGCGATACGCGTAGGCGGGCGGGGCGAAGGAGAGCGCATGCAACAAGGGCCCGTAGTCGGGGCGGCGTGCTGCGTGTCCGGACATGGAGAGGGCCCCCATGGTCATGCCGTGGTAGCTGATGTTCCTGCCGAGGACTTTGACTTTGCCCGGCATGCCTCGGTCCCGCCAGTAGCTGACCGCTGTCCGGATGGCGAACTCGGACGCCTCTGATCCAGAGTTGACGAAGAAGGCCCAGTCAAGGTCGCCGGGGGCGAGGTCGGTGAGACGCCGCGCCAAGGCCTCGGCGGGCAGATTAGTGAACTGGGTCCGGTACGTAAAGGCCACTCGGCGGCACTGCTCTTCCATTGCCTCTGCGACGTCTTCCACCCCGTGACCGATATTCGCAGTCATGGCTCCGCTGCAACCGTCCAGGTACTGCCGGCCGTCTGAGTCATACAAATAAACTCCCCGGCCATGCGCGGCCACGGGGTACTTCCGGTCAATCGTCTGCTTCAACAGAGCGCTCATGGGAATGGAAAACTCCTCAGGCGTGGCGGCGGGATCTTTTTGTGGCGCTGCCGCGATGGCCTGAACGGGCTCACCGCGGCAGAGCCTCCGGTGCGAGCGTCGTCGTCATTGGCGACAACACACGCACCGGAGGCGGGATATGTTCAGCTCCTATTCCGCGGTGGCGGAGTTCGGACTTTCTGCCGGTTCGTGCTCGTGGTCGGCGACGGCCGGCACAAGCGCGGCGTAGGCATCAGGCCGCCTCGAACGCATAAGCAGGGCGGTCACCAAACCTCCGACGAACAGGGCTCCCATCACCGACAGCAGGATGCCTGCAGCGAGGTCACCGCCGACAAGCAGACCGAAGTTCTGCAGGACCAGGAAGACGATCCCACCGAGACCGGTCACCGCAAGCGCCGGGGCGAACAGCGTGGCCCAAAGCTTTCCCCTCGCCTTCCTCCTGAAGAACACCAGCACGGAAAATGACGTAAGAGCCATCAAAACCACCACACCAAGTGTTGCTGAACCCGAGAACCAGGTGTAGGCCTCCGTCACCGGGTCAAGGCCAATGAGCGCCTCGATCCCAAGCAGGGCAATCGCCACAATCGAAACAGTTAGGGAAGCCTTTGACGGAGCGCGGTGGCGGGGATGGACGGTGCCAAGCGTTGCGGGCAGCACACCCTGCGATCCCAAGGTGAACAGGTAGCGGGTGAGTACGTTCTGGAATGTCAGAATGCACGCGAAGAGGCTGCTGATCAGGAAAACCTGAAGAAGCGTGGCAAGGATAGGGGAGACGTACTTGCCAGCCAGACCGACCACGATGCTCGTGGGATCGTCCGTTGCCACTTCGACGATCTGGCTGTCGCCAACGCCCGCCTGCATGGCCCATGCAGTGAAGGTGTAAAAGATGCCGACACCGAGAACAGCGATGTATGTTGCACGGGGAATGGTCCGGTCGGGGTCCCGCGCTTCGTTACGGAATACAGCGGTCGCTTCAAAGCCGATAAATGAGAAGAAGGCGAACATTACGCCCAGTGGGGGTACACCTTCACCCAGGCGCGCGGGCGACAGTGAGTCGGCGCTCAAGCCCTCTGCGCCGCCATGCACCACCACCCCAATATTTACTGTCAACAGAACGGCCGTTTCGATGACCAGGACCACGCCCAGCACCTTGGCGGAGAGCTCCACGTCCCGGTAAGCAAGGGCACCGCAGGTTGCCATCAGCACCAAACTGCACAGCCACCAGGGAAGATCCGGACCACCCAGATCATGGACAGTGGTCTGGGCCGCCGATCCCAGGTACGAACACAGCGCGAGAAACAGCAGCAGGTACGTGCCCAGGGCAAAGGTTGATGCACCCAGCCCCATGCCGCGGCCGAGGCCTGTCTGAATGTACGAGTAGAAGGCCCCCGCGTTCTTCACGTAGGGTGTCATTCGCGTGAAACCCACGGCGAACAGAAACAGGATCGCTGTGGCGATCAGGAAAAACAGCGGGCCGCCGGTACCTTCCGAAGCAGAGACCACCACAGGCCAGCCCGCCACGACAGCTGTCATCGGCGCGGCACCCGCGATGACCATGAATACGATGGATCCGACGCCGAGCCCGCGGCCCAATAGCTTATCCGGGCTCAGGATTCCATTGGGTCCCGCATCCACCGGCTCAAATTCAACATTCTTAGTTGCCAATTCGTCCCTCCCGGACGTTAGAAGCTAGTTACCCGCGATGCTTTCGACAGGGCATGAAACGCACAGCATCACTGAGATCCACTCTCAGGCGTGGCCCCCTTGCCACACCTTCTGTGAACTGCGTTACAGCCTAGAGTGCCGCATGATCCGCCATTGTGTCGGCCCTGCACACTATCTCCACTACAAATGGTCGCAATGCACAGTTCCCCTGCGGAGCCTGACGGTGTGCAGATTGCACATGCCTCTCCTTGATGTGGTGCCCGTCGCACTCGCTCATCTGACCGAGTGCCGGGCATGCTCGGTAATAACGGAGCTTCCCAGACTTCACATAGGAACTAGGAATCTTCCGACGAAGACCACTCTCCTGAAGGAGCACCCGAGTATGAGCAGCACCATTTCCGTTTACAACCCCGCCACAGAGGAACTGATCGGCGAAGTACCCTCGCACGACCTGGCAGAAGTCGACGTCGCCGTCGAACGTGCCCGGAGGGCACAAAGCATCTGGGCGCGGAAGCCTATCGCCGAACGCCGTGATGCCCTCTGGGCCATCGCGGACGCTGTCATCGCCCACAGCGATGAGCTGGCTTTGCTCGAGTCAACCGACGTCGGCAAACCGCTGGCCGCCGCCCGGCAGGAAGTGCTCGGAGTAGCCGAGTGCTTCAAGTACTACGCGGGCATTATCGACAAGATCCTCGGCGATACCATTCCCGTCGACGGTGGCATCAGCATGACCTTCCGCGAGCCGATGGGCGTCGTAGCGGTGATCTCCCCGTGGAACTTCCCTCTGCCGATCGCGTCATGGGGGATCGCCCCTGCCCTCGCCTGCGGCAACGCCGTGATCGTCAAGCCGGCTGCCCTCACCCCGCTGTCCACAGTCCGTCTCGGCCAAATCGTGAACGAACTGGGTGTTGTCGGCGACGCGTTGCAGATCCTCACCGGCTCGGGGGCACGCGTCGGTAACGCCCTTGCAGAACACCCCGGCGTTAACAAGGTCAGTTTCACCGGTTCCACCGAAACCGGCCGGTCGATTATCCAGGCAGCGTCGAAGACGATGAAACGGGTCACCCTGGAACTCGGCGGCAAGTCCGCCAGCATCGTGTACAACGACGTTGACCTTGCCAAGTGCATCCAGGCGGCGCCTATGTCCGTCTTCGACAACACCGGTCAGGACTGCTGCGCCCGCAGCCGTTTTCTCGTGCAGCGGGGAGTCTTCGACGAGTTCGTTGAAGGGTTCATCGAATCGACCCGCGCCCTGAAGATCGGTAACCCGCTCGATGCCACAACAAATCTCGGCCCCCTGGTATCGGCCAGCCACCGCGAATCCGTGTCCAGCTTCCTCGGTGACGGACTGAACGTTGTCACCGCGGGCGAGGCACCGGAGGGTCCCGGCTTCTGGATGGCACCGCGGATCGTCATTGCGCCGGACCCCAAGAGCCGGGTGGCAACTGATGAGATCTTCGGCCCCATCGCCTCCGTCATCCCCTTTGACACCGAGGAAGAAGCCATCGCCCTGGCGAACAGCTCCATCTACGGACTCAGCGGTTCCATCTGGACAAACGATGTAGGCCAGGCACTCAGGACAGCACGGGGCGTGGAGTCCGGAGCTCTGTCCGTCAACTCCAACTCTTCGATCCGGATGCAAACGCCCTTCGGCGGCTTCAAGCAGTCCGGCATCGGGCGCGGACTGGGCCAGGCAGCCATCGAGGCCTACACCGAACTCAAAACCGTCTTTGTAAGGACTGATCGTGACAACTGAGACAGGGGAACTGGTCCGCACCGACCAGGGCATCTCTTCCGAAGTTTCGGGTGCAACAGACAGTGCTGTGCAGACCCTCAGCGTGCTTTACGGCAGCCAGACCGGGAACGCAGAATTCCTGGCATCCAAGATCGTGGACAAGGCAAACGGCCAGGGCTATGCAGCCGAACTGATGAGCCTCGACATGCTCACCCCTGAAGAAGCAGCACGCAAGGACCGGCTGCTGATCGTTACAGCCACACACGACAACGGCCACATGCCGGACAACGCGCAACCGTTTTGGGACCAGCTTCAAAGCGTCGGCCCAGACCTCTTTGAGGATGTTCCCTTCGCGGTCCTTGCCATTGGCGACTCGATGTACGAAGACTTCTGCAAGGCCGGTATCGACCTTGACACACGTCTTGGTGAACTCGGCGGCAAGCGGATCCTTGACCGCCTTGACTGCGATGTCGACTATGACCTGACGTCGGGCAAGTGGGTCAAGGGCATGCTTGAGACCTTCAAGACAATTGTTCCCAGGAAGCCAGGCAAAACCCCGGAAGGCTCCTCCGCCCCGGAGACAAGGCCCGCTGAGCAGCCGAAAACCACCCGCAGGGAACCTGATACGGCCACTGTGGTTGAGGCCCGCCTCCTGAGCGCTCCGGAGTCCGAAAAAGAGGTCTGGCACTATGAGCTGGAGGTTAGCGGCGACAGCCGCAACTACCGGCCGGGTGACTCACTCGCCGTAATCCCGGCCAACTCCGGCGAGCTCGTCGATGACCTCCTCGCATTCCTGGGCCTCGAGGGAAGCGAGGTGTTCGGTGACGACGGCAAGACGGTACGCGAGTCCCTTCAAAACGACTATGAGCTTCGGCTGCCCCATCTGGGCATCGTGGCCTGGCTGGTTGAAGACCTCGCGCCCGATCATCCCGTGCGGAACCTCGTCGAGTCCGGTGATCGCCTGGCGTTGGAGAATTGGCTGTGGGGACGGGACATGCTGGACGTCCTGCAGGAAACGAGATCAACAGATGTTGATCCGCACGAGTTCATCTCAATGCTGCGGCCTTTGCAGCACCGGTCTTACTCCATCGCATCAAGTCCCCTTGCTGACGGTGACCGTGTCCACTTGACGGTCTCTTCCGTACGGTACGAGGCTGCCGGTCGCCGGCATTCGGGCGCGTGCAGCGGTTTCCTCCAGTCCGCCGCGGAGACCAAGACGGCCATGAAAGTGTTCCCACTGCCGGCTCACGAGTTCCACCTGCCCGACGACAGCTCAGCTGATGTGATCATGATCGGCCCGGGCGTCGGAATTGCCCCGTTCCGAGGCTTCCTTCGTGAGCGTGAAGTCTCACAGGCCCGGGGACGAAACTGGCTGCTCTTCGGGGACCGCCATGAGAAGCCGTCCTGGCTCTATCAGGATGAAATGGAAGAACTGCAGACCAATGGAGTGCTGGACCGCCTCAGCTTGGCCTTCTCCCGGGATCAACAGGGCAAGGTCTACGTCCAGGACCGGATCCGCGAAGAAGGTAAAGACGTCTTTGCCTGGCTGTCGGGCGGAGCTTCGGTCTACGTGTGCGGTGGCAAACAGATAGCACCTGACATCGACGAAGCCCTGTTGGCGGTGCTCATCAGCCACGGTGCAATGACGTCCGAAAGAGCGCACGACTACTTGCAGTCCATGAAAAGCCAAGGACGTTACGTCAAGGACGTCTACTAAGCTGCCCGCCCTGCCCGGTTCCGTGGATTTTCGCGTCCCTGGAACCGGGCAGGAACACAGCAAAGCCTTGGCCTAAGTGCGGGAACGCGGTCTCGAATGTGACCCGGCTTACCTGATGCATGTAACTGGCAACCATGATGTGCACCTTGCACATACGCCCGCGAGGCCCCGCATTTAGTGTCTTTAGTAACCGATATCAATGAGGATAAAGAGGTACACAGTGAATCCCATCACACAGGTCCCGGAGGACCTCCAAGAACTCGAGGCAATCGACATGCAGGATAAAACCGCCGCAGCGTCAGCCCACGACGAACTGCAGAAGTTCGTCTCCGAAAACGACATCAAAACCTTCAAAGTGGGCGTCGTGGACCTGGACGGTGTGTGGCGCGGTAAGCGCATCCCCGCCCGGTATTTCCTGGAAAGTGTCGCTGAGCGCGGCACAAACATCTGCAACATCATTTTCGGCTGGGACATCCAGGATGAGATCATTTCTGATCTCAGCTACACGGGGTGGGACTCGGGCTACCCTGACGTGACCCTGCTGCCGGATCTCAACACACTGAAGGTCGTTCCGGGGGAACCTGGGGTCGCGTCCGTCATTTGCGATACCTACGAAATGTCAGGCGAGCCGGCGGCGATCTGTCCCCGGAGTATTCTCAAGCGGGTCGTGAAGAAGGCCGAAGACCTCGGTTACTCGCCGGTCTGCGCCTACGAGTTCGAGTTTTACCTGTTCAAGGGGACTCCAACCGAGCTGGCTGCCAACGGCTGGCGCGACCTGACCCCGATCACGGCAGGCAGCCACACCTACAGCCTCGTCAGGGACACAGGCACCGAGTTCCTCATCGGCGAGATCCGCCGCCGCCTGTCAGAGCAGGGAATTTTCATCGAGGCCAGCAACAGTGAAAACGGTCCGGGCCAGTTCGAGATGAACATCCATTACTCGGATGCTCTCGCAGCCGCGGACAACGCCCTCCGGCTTAAGGCCACCGTCAAGGAGGTCGCAGCCGAAGCCGGCTATACGGCATCGTTCATGGCCAAGATCAACCCCGACTGGGCCGGCTCCTCCGGGCACATGCACCAGAGTCTCTGGGATCCGGAATCCGGCAAGTCAGCCTTCGCCAATGCCGAGGATCCCGATGAGCTGAGCGCCATCGGGTACAACTACCTGGCGGGCGTCGTCGAGACGGCGCCGGAGCTCACCGCCCTCTACCTTCCCACCATCAATTCCTATAAGCGGACCGAAGGCGGGCAATGGGCCGGATCCAGCGCCACCTGGGGCCTGGACAACCGTACCGTGGCCATCAGGTCCATCCCGTCAACGGGCAGTGCTGCGCGCATCGAAAACCGGGTACCTGGCGCTGACGCCAATCCTTACCTGGTCATCGCCGCCAGCATCGCCGCCGGCCTGCACGGCGTGGACACAAAGATGACCGCTCCCAAGCGGGTGGTAGGCAACGCTTACGCCCTGGAGGAGGGACACCAGGTAAAGGAGCTCCCCGCAACACTCGGCCAGGCCATCGAACAGTTCGAGAAGAGCGAGGTCGCCAAGGAGTACTTCGGTGAAACCTTCGTCACGCACTACGTCCAGACGAGGCGCTGGGAGCTCCGCAAGCTTCAGACCAGTGTCACCGACTTCGAAATCGCACGTTACCTGGAACGGATCTAGCGCCCAGTTCAGCGCTGAGAAGCGTTCAATCCACCGTTTTCCTTACCAAGAAAGAAGAAACACCCAATGACTACTCACCCCGGAAAGATCGCTGCAGTCACCGGAGCCGCATCCGGAAACGGCCTTGCCATCGCAGAAAAGCTGCTCAAGGAGGGCGCCACCGTCGTAGCCCTCGACCGTGACGAAGCCGCGCTCGAGCGCCTGGTTGGCCAGCACCCGGAAATGGTTCCTGTTGTTATGGACGTCGCCGACGAAGCCTCGGTCCGCAGCGGCATGGCCGAGATCGACGCCAAGTTCGGCCGGCTCGACACCCTCGTCAACAACGCAGGCATCGTCAAGGGCAGCAACTTCGATGACCTCGGCGTTGCCGAATGGGACCAGGTCTTCGCGGTGAACTCCACAGGCCCGTTCCTGGTCAGCCAGGCTGCACGTCCGCTGCTGGAGAAGGGCGCCGCCGCCCGAGGCGAAGATTCAACCAGCGCCATCGTCAACATCACCTCAGTTGAGGCCCACATCGTCATCGCCAGCAGCGGGCACCCCCAGGTGCACTACAACGCTTCCAAGGGTGCACTCCTGATGTTCACGAAGGCTTTGGCCATCGAAACTGCGGCTTCCAAGATCCGCGTCAATGCTGTTGCCCCAGGCTTCATCGAGACCCCGTTCACCAAGTCCGTGCTGGAGAATCAGGAGGCCGTAAAGTTCCTCCTCGACCGTACGCCGCTCGGACGTATCGGCCGCCCGTCCGACGTTGCCAACGCCGTCGCGTTCCTGGCCAGCGACGAGGCCAGCTGGGTGACCGGTACCACCATCCACGTCGACGGTGGTTGGCTGGTTTACTGACATGCGGGCGCCCCTTATTGCCATTTCAGCGGCTCGGCAAACCGTCGATACCGCCTTTGGCCCGATGCCTTCAACGGTCCAGAACATGGCCTACGCCAACGGCGTCCTTGCCGCGGGCGGCCGTCCTGCCATTCTTCCGTCCACGGCAACAATCCCCGATGCGCTGCTTGAAGGGTTCGACGGGCTTATCCTCACCGGCGGCGGCGACATCAGCCCCCGGCTGTATGGCGAGGACCCGATCGACACGGTCTATGACGTGTGCGATATCCGGGACGATTTCGAGATCGAGCTTTACAACGAAGCCATGCTCCGTGGCATACCCGTCCTGGCAACCTGCCGGGGAATGCAGCTGATCAACGTCATTCGCGGCGGCACCCTGGTGCAGGAAGTAAGCCCGGACCGAGGCCACTGGCAGGACAACCCTTCACACCAACCATGGCACAGGGTGCAGCTGGAACCGGGTTCCGAGCTTGCCCGGATCGCCAAAGGCCTGAGCATCCCGGTGAACAGCTACCACCACCAGGGCCTGGGAAGGCTCGGAAAGGGCCTTCGCATTGTGGGACGGGAAGGCGACGTCATCGAGGCAATCGAAGCCGATGATGCCAGCCTGATCGGGGTGCAGTGGCATCCCGAACACATGGTCGATTATGACGAAGCCCAGAAGGCTCTCTTCGTGGATCTCGTGGAGAAGGCCGCGGCGCACACACAGTCAGAGCAACTACTTCAGGAGCAATTCTCATGAGCACAGAAACCGAGCGCGGGCTCAGCCACAACAAGTCAGACTTTGACTTCCATGGACGGGCACTCGACAACATTTTCGACGACTACCAGGACATGCTCGCCAACGGTCCCGTCGGTCACAGCGACAAGTACGGGGGCTTTTGGTACATCACCAAGAGCGAAGACATCTTCAATGCAGAGCAGGATCCTGACACTTTCGCTGTCGGTCCCTCCATGCTCCTTCCTGCCTTCGGCACCGACGTCCCCCTGATTCCGATCGACATCGATCCGCCGACCCACGCTGATTTCCGCAAGATCCTGCTGCCGATGTTCACTCCCATGAATGTTTCAAAGCTTGGCCCGGGAATGCGGGAGACCGCCAGGCAGCTGTGCCAGGAGGTCCTTGAGGCAGGCGACGTCGTGGACGTTTCGGCCAAGCTCGCCCGTCCGATGCCGACAATCATCTTCAGCCGCCTGGCCGGATATCCGGAGCAGGACTGGCCGATTTTCGACCGGTGGATCGATGAGATCATCTATGAGCGCACGGCCCATCCGGAAACGGCGTACGCGGCCGGACGCGAGCTCAACGACTACTTCGACCGCCTTCTCGACGAACGGGAAAAGGCCGGACCGGAAGCAGAGGCCAGCAATGATCTGATCACTCAGCTTCTAAAGGCGGAGGTGAAGGGACGGAAGCTCACGCGTGAAGAGCTCCTGTCGTACTGCTACCTGCTCTTCCTGGCCGGGCTGGACACGACCGCCTGGGCGATTCGTTCCGCCCTTTGGTACCTTGCGGGCAACCAGCAGGCCCAGCAGCAGTTGCGTGAAGACCCGGACCTGATTCCCACGGCTGCAGAGGAGTTTCTGCGGACGCTTTCTCCGGTTCAGGCCATGGCCCGCACGGCAAAAGCAGACACAGTTGTCCGTGGCCAGGAGATCAAGGCCGGCGAACGCGTTGTGCTTGTCTTCGGTGCGGGCAACCGTGACCCTGAGGTCTACGAAGAACCGAATGAAATCAAGATTGACCGTGAAGACAACCGCCATCTGGCCTTCGGCGGAGGTATCCACCGGTGCCTTGGATCGAACCTTGGCCGCGCCGAGATGGTTATTGCCATGGAGGAATTCCTGAAGGCTGTCCCTCACTTTGAACGGGCGAATGACAACGAGCCGTGGCACGGTGTCGGCCCGCTTACCCTCAAGATTGGAGCTTGATCACTATGGGAGAACTTTGGGTCGACGGAGGTCGTTGCCAGGGCCACGCCCGGTGCTGGGCGCTGGCACCCGAAACATTTGAGATCGACGAGGAAGGCTACGCCCACGTCATTCCTGGCCGCGAAAACAGCGGCGACGAACCGAACGTGCGCAAAGCCATCCGGAATTGCCCTGAACGGGCAATCCTTGAACGGGAATCGACCGAGGCCGGCGAGAAAGCCTCAGAGGTTTCGGCGTCGTGACACACCTGCCAGACCGGGTCGCGATCATTGGCGCTTCGGTTGCATCGGCGAGGCTGATTGAACGCAGCCGTGAGCTCGGCTTCGCAGGCGAATTTATCGTCATGGATTCAGACCCGAACGCGCCTTACGACCGGCCTCCGCTGTCCAAGCAGTTTCTTCTGGGCACTGGTTCCGTTGAACCGGCCGAGTGGTGGCCGGAGGCTACGCCGATCCTCAACGCAAAGGCGATCGGGCTGCTCCCTGACAAGCGGACTGTGCTGCTGGACAGGCTGGGAGAAGTTGCGGCTGATGCGGTCGTCATCGCAACCGGAGCCGGTTCCATCAGGCTGCCGAATGAGCCCGCAGGCGTTCTCAGCCTTAGAACCGCCGAGGACGCCCTGGCCCTGCGCAACGCCGTGGATGCAGGAGCCGCCAGTGCGATCATCATTGGCGCCGGAACCATTGGTGCGGAACTCGCATCTACACTGGCCCAGCGTGGGCTTGCCGTCACCGTGGTGGATCTGGCTCCGCAGCCAATGCAGCGCTTTTTTTCAGGACATCTGGGGGAAGAAGCAAAGGCATGGATGCACCAGGCAGGCGTTGTAACCCACTTTGGGGTGGCTGTGGAGTCCATTGAGAAAACGGATGCCGAATGGACACTCCAGGTCAGTGGCCTGGACCTGCACGCCGACCTTGTTATCAGCGCTGTCGGCGCCCGGCCCAATACCGAATGGCTGACCTACAGCGACCTCGACATTTCCAACGGAGTCCGTTGCACTGCCGACGGGAAGGCACTGCTAACCAGCGGTGAAATCGCTAACGGGATCTTCGCTATCGGAGACGTTTCGGCACGGCAGGCCGAGGACGGAACGTTTCGGCGGTTCGAGAGTTGGACCCAGGCCCAACGGCACGGTGCAGCCCTGGCTGAATACTTCGCCGGCTTCGAATCCACGGAACTGGAACAGGCTCCGTACGGATGGACGGAACAGTTCGGTCGAAAGGTCCAGGTACACGGCATGCTTCCGCCGGCAGGCGAACTTGTGCAGGTCTACGCTGCCGAGGAACGCAACGCCGCCTTGTACCGGATCGGATCCGCGGAGGAGGAGGCGGCCTGGATCGGCGTCAACGCGCCAAGGCAGTTCAGCCGGGCCTCCATGGGCATGAGCCTCCTAAGCTGACAAGATGAATACCCCTGCTGAGCCCGCGGCCCCGCAACCGAATGAGGTCATGCCGGCTGACTATCGCCAGAAACTCCAAATAGCAGAGCTCCGGGCAGATACCCTGTCCGAGCTCACGCAGCTAATGATGGAAGGACCCGATCCGCTCGCGCTTGCCCAACGGGCGGTGGACCTGGTTGCCAGGGCAACAAACTCAGCAGGGGTTTTCGTCTACCTGTGGGATGAACAGGAACAAGTTCTTGTTATGCGTGCAGGTACCGCTGGAGTGCAGAGCCAGCAAGTTGGAAGGGTCACCCTTCGCCTCGGCGAGGGGGTAACCGGCTGGGTGGGGCTTACCCGGCAGTCAGTTGTCCTTAACAAAAACATTCAGCAGGATCCGCGGTTCGTCAGCATCAGCGAACTCCAGGAAGAAGATTTCAACTCGATGCTGGTAGTCCCGATCGTCGCTGCGACCGGGACGCTCCTGGGTGTATTCAGCCTCTGGTCGTATGCCGAGGAAACCTTCACCTGGGAGTCAAAGCTGATTGCTGACGAGGTGGGCATGCTGCTTGCCAGCGGCCTGCTGCAGGCCGAGACTGTCGATGATTTGCGGCGTCAGTCTGCAGCAGCGCATTTCCTTGTAGATTTCCCGATCAACTCCGCCACTTCCGTTCTGCAATGCGCTCAAGTGGCCGCCCAGTCGATCCTCAAGCACATGAGCTCCGACGGTTGTGTCATCGAATATTTCGGCCGTGGTCCAGCCACATCCCCGCCCACTGCCATCGCAATGGACAAGGGCGAGCGAAGCGGAACAGTGGTCCGAACTACTCACTCACGGACAGCAACCTCCGAATTTATCGAATCCAACTTCGCCGGGCATGAGCGGATATCTGTTTCCTTTGGCCTGACGAGCACCCGCGGCATCGTCACCTGCTACCGTCCACGCCGCTATTCCGCCAGGGAACTTGACCGGCTCAGCGCCATCTGCTCGCAACTGGCCGCCCTGTTTGAAGCAGTAGAACTGGAATCGGTAGGTTCCTCCCATGCTTCACGCCTGCTCCGAAGCGTCGGCACGAGCACATTCGCCCGCATTCTCGAGGAGTCAGGCTGGTCAAAAGGCCGCACATTGCCTGTCCTGGTACGGGTGAAACGGCTGAAATTCGACTCGGATGCGGTATCCAGGCGCATCGCCCCCTACCTGCAGGAACTGGCCGGTCCACGGTCCCTCGTCTTCACGGAGGGACCCCTTAGCCTGCTCTTTATCGATGCCCCCTCCGGTACCGGAGAGGAGATCAAAGCGAAGCTGGAGACAACTCTTTCTGAGCTCGACGAACACCGCGGCGTCTCAGCCTTCGCTGGCCTCGGTCCGGTGGCCCGTGACGTCGCTTCCCTGCAACCTGCACTTTCCGACGCCGAGACCGCACTGGCATGGACAGAACTGGTTGCCAGGACGTCCGGGAGACGGGTCACCTCTTTCAGTGAAATAGAACATCTGCAGGACATGCCGCTCGTAGGGGAAGGGATGTCTGCGGAGATCAAGGACGTGCTCGCTGAACTAAGGTCCCTTATGCGCTACGACGCAGAAAATGGAACCCAGTTGGCCGAAACAGTTGCCATGCTGCTATCCAACAAGGGATCCATTGCTGACACGGTTTCCAAGTTGCACATCCACCGCAACACGCTCCGGCAACGCCTCCAGCGCGTGGAGCAGCTTATCGGTCATTCCTTCGAAGAAGCCGGTGACTGGCTCCCCACGGGCATTGCCGCACGATTGGCGGTGCGGGAAGGCCAGCGCGCGGTTCTTCAGTGACGGCAACGGCCGCCCAAACTAAGTTCCTGTTCAAGGACCGTCACCTGGTGTGAATAGAGTCGACCCCAGCCATCCGAAGCGCCAAAGCCTCGGCTCTGCAAGCACACACATTCGGATCTCAATGTGCAAATGGCACTGCGGCCGCGGCGATGCTGTTCGCTACCTTGAAGTATTGGAAACTCAGATCGCCCGATAAGGAATTCGAGCATGACCTACCAGCCAGATCTTTCCCGAGGCGCCGGCACTTTGCAGGCTCTCGTCATACAGCCGGATCCCTATTGCCCGATCGACCGTCTCGGGCTATGGCTGCACGACGAGGGTATAACCACCCGAATTGTCCAACCCTTTAATGACGACGTGATCCCGGAAATACTTCAGGAGGACGCCCTGGTGGTCCTGGGCGGTGACATGAGTTCGCTGGACGACCATGTCTATCACTGGCTTGCCCACATCCGCAGCCTTATGGCAGCTGCTGCCGGTCACAGGAAGCCCACACTTGGGATTTGCCTCGGAGCTCAGCTGATGGCACAGACTTTCGGCGGAACGGTGACCAGAGGCGACCAGGGCCTCGAAGCGGGAGTCGTAGAGGTAGCATTACGGGCCGAGGCCGCCGAGGATCCCCTGATGGCAGGGTTACCGGGCCCTTTCCACGCCGGGGCCATGCATGGGGACATGATCGATCACCTGCCACCTTCGGCGGTCTGGCTCGGAATGACCGCCCAGTATCCGCATCAGGCTTTCCGGGTAGGCGAGATGTCGTGGGGAGTTCAGTTTCACCCTGAGCTGTCGCCGACGGTCTACCGTCAGTGGCTGTCCCTGGTCGACGAGAATGACGCCGTTGCCATGGAGCGGGCAGGGCGCGGAATGCAGGCGTTCGAGACTCAAGACCAGATTGTGAGGGAGCATACTGAGGCAATGGCACGACGCTTCGCCCACCTGGTCCGAGCGACCGCCACAGTGGCTTCCCAGTAGACCAAGCGGTGTGGCGGCGCTGACGTTGCGGCTTGGAAGTGTCCTGGACACCCAGCGCCGCGCCCCCGGCACCGGTTATTCACGGGGGCGGGAACACCCCATGTCCGTCGTGATCGGATGCGCCAGGTATGTTGAAGCGCCTAAGTGTCTTGGGCTCCTCGCAGTAGACAGAGGCACCCGTTTCTTCAGGTGCTTAGAGCACCGGCCCAAGCGGTGCCGAACAGCTTCCCTCAGGAGACGACGTCACGGTACTTTCACGAAGGACGGTGCTCTCATGGTCAGCGGAGCCAGGGTCTCTCCGGCTGAGTAGCTGTCTGCGAAGACAGCCGCTCCTGCGCTGGTCAACGCTACCTGGACATCCGCCCACATGGTTACGCCGTCTTCCACCGACACCGGTGGCAAACGGAGATCTGCGAGCTGCACCGTCTCGCTTCCTTGCTCGATGGACAGGCGTGCCCCGTCCGGCCCGACCTCAATTTTGGGGTTGCAAATTGCGACCGACATGAGCCCGTGATGGGCAAGGAAGCGCGCCTCCCCACCGAACTGGAGCACAAAATGATCACCGTCAGACCGATCCAGGCTCTTGAACGGGAAATAGAACTGCCGGGTATTGGTCACGGCAGCACCCTCACGCAGGAGTATGCGTCCGTCATGCATGGACTGCACGTAGCGGACAAAGCTGTCTTTGACCGCCCATGCCATGCCGAGATCTGCTCTTTCAACAGTGAGTTCGGACATCAGGATTCCTTCGTCGTTGCCAGGTTGCACAGGCCGGCGGCGCTCCCCGCTCTCTGACACACCAGGTAGGGGAGGGCCTTGCCGGCTGTTCATCTTCGACCATTTTCGTGGCGGCTCAGATGATCGACATGTACTGCGGGCACATCATTCGCGGAGACCGTGTGCCTGGCGCCCATCGGAAAGGACGGTCGTAGAGGTTAAGAGCATGACGGGGGGAGCGCTGATGGGCGCGGCCGATCAGGCCCTGGCGGGAATTAGAGGGCCATGTTCAGTCGTTCAGACGCGATGCACTCGTAGACGATCCCGGGAGGAATCTGGTGGCAGAGCTCCAGGGTGTAGGACCAGGGGCCGTGCCAGGTGACAAGAACACCTGACGCTACAGTATGGCCCCGTTGGGAACGCAACACGGTGATGGCTGCTGACAATTCATTATCACTGTGAACCCTTTCCCGATGCTGTACGTATCCAGCTGCCTTGGACTGCCCGCCCCTCATGATGCGGTCTCCCACTGGGCATCAGGGCAACGGCTGAGCCCATCGGTTTCCCATTTGTAGTCGACCCACACGTTGAAACCGTCTGCCCGGTGAAAGAGCCGGCGGGGCTCAGCGCCGTCACTGTCGAGCCACAGGATTTGATCATCATCGGTGACTGCATCGACAACTCCGCGCCGGATCTCCTCATCCTGAAGTTTAATAATGACCAGCTGGCCAATCAGCGGCTGCCACTTGGGTTGCAGGTGAAATGCCATTCGATGCTTTCCCTTCCTGTGAAGCGGGCCGTGTCTGCCTTCTATCGGGCAGACACGGCCGATGCCTTAAACCGTTACCAGGTCCTGCCAGTCGGCGAGGTCATGCCCGTGGGCGTCGCTGACAGACTTGTGGGTGACCTTGCCTGCCGCCACGTTCAGACCGCCGGCGAGGGCTGGAAGACGGTCGAAAGCGCCTTTGACGCCGTGGTTTGCAAGGGCTACCGCGTAGCGGAGCGTGACGTTGGTCAGCGCGTAAGTGGACGTGTTCGGGACGGCGCCCGGCATGTTTGCCACGCAGTAGAAAATGGTGTCGTGGACCTTGTACGTGGGTTCCTGGTGCGTGGTGGGGTGGGTATCTTCAAAGCAGCCACCCTGGTCCACGGCGATGTCAACGAGCACCGAGCCGGGCTTCATCCGAGCCACGAGGTCGTTGGTGACAAGCTTGGGTGCCTTCGCTCCCGGGATCAGGACGGAGCCGATGACGAGATCAGCATCGATAACGGACTTTTCGATCTCGTATGAGTTGGACGCTATGGTCTTCAGGCGGCCCTGGTACTGGGCGTCCAGCTCGCGCAGCCGGTTGATGTTGATGTCCAGGATGGTGACGTCGGCGCCGAGGCCGAGCGCCATGGCCGCGGCATTGGTGCCGGCGACGCCTGCACCGAGGACGACAACCTTGGCGGGACGGACGCCCGGAACGCCACCGAGCAGCACACCCTTGCCGCCTGCCGGCGCCATGAGCGAGGTCGCACCGACCTGAACGGAGAGCCGGCCGGCCACCTCGGACATCGGGGCGAGCAGCGGCAGTGCCCGGCCCTCCTGGACGGTCTCGTAGGCGATGGCTGTGACACCGGAGTCGACAAGCGCCTGGGTCAGTGCGGGTTCCGCTGCAAGGTGCAGGTAGGTGAAAAGCAGCAGGCCCTCGCGGAAGTGCCGGTATTCGGATGCTACGGGTTCCTTGACCTTCATCACCATGTCGGCCCGCGCCCAGGCCTCATCTGCGGTCTGGACGATCTCGGCTCCGGCAAGGGCGTATTCCTGATCACTGATGCCGGAACCGGCGCCGGCGCCGGTTTCCACGAGCACGTCGTGGCCGTTTGCTTTGAATTCGTGCACGCCGGCGGCAGTGATGGCGACGCGGAACTCGTTGTTCTTGATTTCCTTGGGGACGGAGATGATCATGGCTGATGCTTTCTGAGGGGATTGAGGCTTGTGGGCAAAAGAATGACAGAAAATGCGGAAACGGGAGTCCAACTCGCAGGATCTGCGGCAAAATAGAAGAAACTGCACAATTCACACAATGTGAGGAGCGTTACAGAGTGTCGGACTCGCAGAAACTGCAACAGGTGACATTGGACGAAGTCGACCAGAAGCTTCTGCGCCTGCTTTCCAACAATTCAAGGCGTACCAACCAGTCATTGTCGGAAGCTCTCGGACTTGCGCCGTCAACCTGTCTTGCCCGCCTCAAGGCGCTCAAAGAGTCGGGGGTAATCAAGCGGTTCACCGTCGAAGTCGCACCCGAAGCGATGGGCCTGGCACTCCAGGCCCTGGTCAGCGTGCGGCTCAGGCCCGGTGCCCGGCACCTGATGAATGCCTTCGGAAGCGAGTTGCGGGACCTGCCCGAGATCAAGCAGTTCTTCGTTCTTGGCGGTGCAGACGATTTCCTGATCCACATCACGGCCAGGAACACCGAGCACATCCGTCAATTCGTACTGGACCATCTGTCATCGAATCCCGCCGTCGCAGGTACCCAGACCAACCTCGTGTTCGAACATGGCCACGGAAGCGCCTTCGGGCTCTAGGAACCTGGGACAAACTGCCACCGATGGCCCAAGCCAATGGGCATCCCCCGTTTTTCCCGCATCTGGGGCCGGGCCCAGTCATCGACACGGCAGTGACGCTGACTCGCTCCGGTCCATGTCTTGCACTAGTGAGGCACGCCGCCAAGTGCTCCAATGACATTACGAGGCGCGAAAGCGCCGCTTATCAGGGAAAGGAACGCAAAAGTGTCATCCTCAGATGCACGTAACCCCGACTTCCAGAAAATCTTTGAAAGTCTGCCGAACCAGTACATCATCGTCACCCCGGACAGAACGATTGTTGCTGCTACGGACACCTTCCTTGCATCTACAGGGAAGAGCCGTGAGGCTATCGTCGGCATGGACATCCTTGACGCGTTTCCAGACAACCCCGACAACCCGGATGCCAAGGGGACAGAGATCCTGCGCGGCTCCATCGAGCGTGTTGTCGAGACGGGCAAGATCGATATTCTTCCGCCTGTTCGCTATGACATTGAGAACGCTGACGGAATTTTCGAGCCCCGGTGGTTCCAGCCCCTGAACGCTCCGGCTTTCGACGATGACGGGAAGCTCGTCTATGTCCTGCACGGAGCGGAAGACATCACGGCTCAAATGACAAGCAAAAGCTGAGCTCTCGGAATCAGCCGACACCAACCCGATAAAGGACTGAAATCATGGACGACGTCAAAGTGACCCTCATCGGAGGGCCGACCCTGCTCCTCGAGATCGCGGGCTACCGGATGATCACTGACCCCACCTTCGATTCCCCCCAGGTCTATCACCACCCCATCGCTGGTCCCGTCACCAAGGAACTCGTCCCCAGCTCCACCCCTGAGGAGCTTGGCCAGGTTGACCTGGCTCTCGCCTCCCACGAGCACATCGACAACCTGGACGTGGCTGGCCGCGGTTTCCTGACGATGGTGCCACTTGCCCTCACCACGACGGAGGCGGCGGAGAGCTTCGGTCCCAACGTCCTGGGTATCAGCGACTACGAGACTCGTACCGTTGTACTTCCCGATGGAAGGCAGATGAAGATCACGGCTGTGCCGGCGCATCATGGCCCGGAGGGCGTGTGGGACGCGCTCGGGCCCGTTATCGGCTTTGTCCTCGAGGCAGAGGGCATGCCGACCGTCTATATCAGCGGCGACAACTCCGAGCTGGATATTGTCCGTGAAATCGCGGATCGTTTTCCAGCAATTGACATCGCTGTGCTCTTCGTCGGCGGTGCCAAATTCGATGTGATTGCAGACGGCGCATACATCACGCTCAGCAACGACCGGGCCCTGGAGGCGGCCAAGATCATGGGCGTCAAGAAGGTCGTTCCGGTGCACGAGGATTCGTGGGCACATTTCAGCCAGGATGCAGACCAGATCAGCAAGCTCTTCGCCGATGCGGGGCTCAACGACCTCCTCATTGCTTTGAAACCGGGGGAGTCTGCGGACATCCGGCTCTAACAAAGGGACGGAATCGAAGGTTGGACGGTTATCGGCCAACCTTCGATTCTTGCTTTAAAGGCAGAAACGGTGAAGGCCTGCCACGGACAGGGCGACAATAACTTATGTGCGTGGCGCACACACAGCACCTCCAAGGGTCGGGAAGAATGGCGGCAGAACAACTCACGGATCGCTTGGAGCTCAGGGACGATGACGACCACTGCGGAGCAGTTCACCCGGGAACAGGACAACCCGGCGAAGACAGCAGGGTGCCCTAGTGCCGATTATTGGTCGATATCACAAGGGCTGCGGCTGCTGGGCGACCGCTGGTCCCTATTGATCGTGCGTGAACTCCTCGGCGGCGAAATGGGGTTCAACGATATCTCCCGGGCGCTTCCTGATCTTTCCCGGACGCTGCTTTCCCAGCGGCTCAAGCGCCTGGTCCAGCTGGAGCTTGTCATTCGCAACGATGAAGCCGGCCCCCGCGGCTCACGCCGCTACAGACTGACGCCGGTCGGCTACGCACTGCGGCAGACCTTGGAGTCGCTGGGCCTCTGGGCGAGTCAATGGCAGGCGCCCTTTGAGAATGACTTGCGGATAGGGCTTGGCACGCTGCTCGAACATATGGGCCGCAGCCTTGTGCCAGATTCCCTGCCCCGGAAGTCGATTGTCTTGGGCTTCGAGTTCGACAACGTCAGGGGAGCTCCTTTTCAAGGCTGGATCTGCACAGAGAACAGCAAGACAACCGCAAGCATCGGCCGCTCGGAGCGTGTCCCGGACCTTCAGGTTCATGTCGCCCCGCGGGTCCTCTACGACCTCTGGTGGGGTCTGCGCCGCTGCGAGGAGGCGCGGCAGCTGGGATCCATCGGGTTTGTTGGCCCGCAGGAGTGGGCTGCGGACTTTTCAGGCTGGTTCGCCCCTCGGGCAGCTTCCTAACAATCAGCGCGACCGCCATACAGTGCCCCGCGCGTTGTCAGGCCCGCCTTTTCCCGGTTTCCTGCTACAGAGGTACGTTGCACTGGGTCCTGTTTCTGGAGACAACTGAGAGGACGGCAACCAGGACTACACCCCTTCGCCCGGGAAGAGTAGGGTAAATCAAACAAAGGTGCCGTCGCGCAGGGGTGATTAAGAGACCACGGTGCCGGCGCTGCTTTCTTGGAGGAAGCAGGATGGCTGGATGGAATGCTGACACGGCTGCCGGCCCAGTGGGGGCAGGGACAGTTACGCTGGTCGAGGAAACTTCGTTCTGTATCTCCTTGTCAAACGGGGACATCCATTCCGGGCATCCGCATGGCCTGTTCGTGCAGGACACCCGTTTCCTGTCCCGCTGGAACCTGACTGTCAACAGTCACGCGCTTGAGTCCCTGGCTGCCGAGACGCGCGAGCCATTTCGGGCCCTGTTTGCAGGTCGCGTTCCCCGTTCCGACGGATATGCCGACAGCCCGCTGATCGTGGAGCGCCTGCGGGACGTCGGCGCGGGTATTCAAGAGCAACTTACGGTCCGCAATTACTCAACAAAGCCTGTCGAATGCGTGATTTTCCTCGAGGTTGAAGCGGACTTCGCGGACCTTTTCGAAGTGAAGGAAGCCCGGATCCAGCGTGCGTGGGACGCAACCAGGTACGTCGATGGGGACCAGCTGACCATTGCCGGCGTTTGGCAAGGCCTGCGAAAACGGGTCGTCATTCAGGCTCCGGGGGCAGACGTGAAGCCGGAGGGAGTCACCTATCTGGTGTCTGTCCCGCCGCGCGGGCACTGGAGCACCGTTGTCAGCGCCATGGCTGATGTCGAAGGTTCCGCCCGGAGCGCGGCATTTGTCCACATTGATGGGGAAGGCTTGTCCCCCAGTGAGCGGCGCCGCAAAGAATGGGTTACCAGGATCCCGGTCGTCCGAATGAGTAACCGATCCATCGAACGGACGCTACGGCGGAGCTACGACGACCTGGGTGCCCTCCGGATCGAGGACCCAAATCATCCCGAACGCGTTGTGGTCGCGGCAGGTGCACCCTGGTTCATGACGCTCTTTGGCCGGGATTCCTTGTGGGCCTCGGAAATGGCGTTACCGGTGGATCCCTCGCTGGCTCTGGGGACGCTGCAGACGCTGGCGGACCGGCAAGGAAGCGTAGTGGACCCGGTGACCGAGGAGGAGCCCGGCAAGATCCTGCACGAAGTAAGGCTTAGCCTCAATGCCGGTTTGGCCCTTGGGGGCAAAACGGCGTACTACGGAAGCGTGGACGCGACTCCGCTGTTTGTTGATGTGCTCGGCGCCGTCAGCCGGTGGGGATTCGGAGCAGATATTATCGCCAATCTGCTGCCCCACGCGGACCGCGCCCTGGAATGGATAAGTCATTACGGGGACAAGGACGGCGACGGTTTCGTCGAATATGAACGTCTCAACGACCAGGGCCTCATAAACCAGGGCTGGAAGGACTCCTGGGACGGCATCAATTTTGCCGATGGAACGCTTGCCGAGCCACCAATCGCGCTCTGTGAAGTCCAAGCGTACGTCTATGCCGCTTATACTGCCCGCGCCTGGATGGCATACGACGCAGGGGACACAGCACGCGGAGATGAACTCGCCGATCGGGCGGCGGAGCTGAAGCGAAAATTTAACGAGCAATTCTGGATGCCGGACCGGGGGTACTATGCAATCGCACTCGACGGCAGAAAGCGACAGGTGGACGCGTGTGCGTCCAACATGGGCCACTGTCTGGTCTACGGCCTCGTAGACCAGGACAAGTCTCCCCTGGTCGCCGAGCGCCTGATGTCTCCAGAGATGTTCAGCGGCTGGGGCGTACGGACCTTGGCCAGCGATATGGGTGCCTACAACCCGGCCAGCTATCACAACGGTTCAGTATGGCCGCATGACAATGCAATCATCGCTGCCGGTCTGTTGCGGTATGGCTTCGTAGCGGAAGCACAGCGGATTACGACTGCAATATTGGAGGCCGCCGAATGGTCGGGTGGGCGCTTGCCCGAGCTCTTCTGCGGCTTCAGCCGTGACCAGTTCGCCGAACCCGTACCCTATCCAACGGCGTGCTCGCCCCAAGCCTGGTCAGCGACCGCACCGATCCTCCTGCTGACGAATCTGATGCGATACGACGTTCACGTCTCCCGTCGGGGACTATGGATGGATCCTGTACTCCCGGAAGCCTATGGGGATCTGCACATCACCAACGCACCTGTGGGCGGCGGCCGAATCACCATCGACATCAACAAGTCGGGCCCCGCCATTCAGGGCCTGCCTGAGTGGATAGAATTTCGACGCGGACATCGGCCTTGGATTACGGAACTGGTCGAAATGGCAGACCGCCGGCGACAGAAGTAATTAACTAGGCTGTCGTCACGCATCGAGCTCGCAGGGCCCTCATCCCCTTCTGGGCCGAAGCCGCCAAGCAGTTAGATGATGACTTCGGGCATGCGCCAGCAAGAACGTCGGATGCCATTCGAGGTCTGATGCCCGGCATGCCTCCCGTCAGGTGCAGCGACTTGCCCAACGGGAAGCATGCCATGATGCCTATCTCCCGCGCTCACCGTGTCCGCAGATCACATCGTGCTGCTGGCCAGTCTCAGTGCTCCGGCCAGTAGTTGTAGACGTCACTGGTCCCGCGCATGAATTCGATAAACACGCAGTCCTCGTCCCCGACGGTCCATGCTTCATGCTCAGGAGGAAGCATCATAAGATCTCCGGCTGAGAATTCCTCCTCTGATCCGGTGCGCTGGCGCACACCCAAACTGCCTTCCAGGATGTAGGCGACATGCGGCATAGGACACATATCCGTGTCGAGAATTCCGGTCCTAACCGCGTCCTCCGTCACTGATGCTCCCACCGGGAAACGGACGAGAAGGGCGCTGGCGTCAAGGGTCACCATCCTCTTCGTAATCCGCCCGATAGTAATGAGTTCGTACTTGTCCTCGTCGACAAAATTGGCCTTCTGCATACGTGTGAGGTCTACAGCCATAGTTCTTCCTCTGCTCCTTCGTCGTGTAAAGCGTCCGCATTGACGCCTTGTTTCAATTCAGCGACCTGCTCTCTATTCAGGACAAGTACGAAATCTGTACTGACCCCACCCGGGCACGCCGGAAAGGCGCTCACACCTACCGACTTTGTGCCATATACCCCTGGGGGGTATATTAGTTGCGTTGTCAGTGACAAGGTTTGTCCCGGCCGGTGCCCGCACCCGCTTTCACAGCCCGTCAACCCCAGCGCCCATTGATGCTCCATCAAGGAATGGAAACTGACATGTTTGAATCTGGAAATCGCACTGAGCTTTCCCTCGCCCCGTCGAGTGCGGGATGCAGTTGCTGCACAGCCAACGTCTTACCGCAGCCCACCTCCTCCGCTGCTGAGTTCACTCTCGAGGGCCTAACCTGCCGGCATTGTGCCCGGACAGTCGAGAAGGCCGTCCTGGCCCTTGAGGGAGTGGATTCTGTGGCTATTGAGCTCGTTCCTGGTGGCCTTTCCCGCGTCCTGGTGGGCGGTAAAGCCGCCGCGGCCGCTGTGCGCCAGGCCGTCCTTGCCGCCGGTTACGCGGTTGTCGGCAAGTAATTCCCTGGAACTTCACGCGCGGCAAAACGGCCGAGAAGTTGGCGCCCCTCCCGAAACAGGAGGCGTCGAAGCGCGCCCGCGGGCGAATGAATCCCTCCACAACTGGCCAGCGGGGTACACCCGAACCCCAGCAGGCCGTGCAACCCAAAAAAACACCCGACCCGGGAACCCCTGAACTTTCTGCGGGCTCTGCTGCCCGCCAATTTGTAGAGGACATGCTATGACCGGAAAAACAGGACAGCGGCGCGGATTGGTGCCGTTGCTGGTGATCGCGACTGCACAGCTGATTCTGGTGCTCGATGACTCCATCGTGAACATCGCGTTGCCGAGCATCCAGCAGGAACTCGGGGTGAGCGCCGTGCATCTGCCCTGGATTGTGAATGCCTATATCCTCACGTTCGGGTCTCTGCTGCTCCTGGGCGGTCGGCTTGGAGATCTCTACGGACGGCGGCATGCGTTGCAGGCCGGTCTCGCGCTCTTCGTCATCGCATCGCTGGCCGGGGGTCTTGGCCCCAACAGCGAGACGCTCATCGCAGCCCGAGCGGTGCAAGGGCTGGGAGCAGCACTGGTTGCGCCCAACGCCTTGGCCCTTATTGCCACAACCTTCTCCGAACGCAAGACCCGTGATGCAGCCCTGTCGCTGTACGGCGCGATGTCCGCACTCGGAATTGTGGTGGGATTGCTTCTTGGCGGCGTCCTGACCGACACCCTCGGCTGGCGGTGGGTCTTCTTCATCAACGTACCTATCGGCGTCCTCGTGCTCCTGGGCAGCCGGACCTTGGTGAGCGCAGGACGGCACGCCGGGAACCTCGATGTCAGAGGCGCCATGTTGGGAACCAGCGGCATGGTCGCCCTGGTGTACGCAATTACCCGCTTTGGCGAGGAGGGCTTCGCTGACTCTCTGGGCCTTGGCCTGGTAGCCGCTGCAGCCCTGCTGCTGGCTGCCTTTATCGCCCTGCAATCCCGCAGCAGCATGCCACTGGTCCCACTGGGGCTGTTCCGGGACCGGGGCCGCGCCGGCGCATACGCCTCCATGCTGCTGCTGGCCATTGGTCCCATGGGCAGCTTCTACGTAATCACCCTTTATCTCCAGCAGGTTCAGCATTACAGCCCACTGCAGACCGGTGCCAGCTGGCTGCCGTTCGCCGCAGGGCTGGTGCTCGGGGCAGGGGCCGCGCCTAAGCTGCTGCTGAAGATGGCCACGCGCCTCATCGCAGCAGCGGGGGCACTGCTCAGTGCCGGGGCTGCCTTCTGGTTCTCCTTCATCCAGGTAGACACGAACTACTGGCTGCACCTGGCACCGGCCATGTTCATCCTCGCCCTTGGGTTCGGCCTCGGAATTATTGCCCTGACCCAGGCAGCGGTCTATCACACGAAGGAAACTGAGGCTGGAATTGCCTCCGCCCTGCTGAACTCAGCCCAGCAAATCGGCGTTGCCCTCGGACTGGCCGTTTTGGCGGGCATTGCTGCAACGTCAGCAACAGCAGCCAGCATTCGGCCGCCACCGAGGCAGGCCAATTGGTCACCGGTTACGGCAGCGCACTTGCCGTCGCGGCTGGGCTTCTGGTGACTGCAGGAATACTGGCTGCAGCTACCTTGCCTTCCCGAACTACTGCGGAAGCAGAAGCCCCCGCCGCTGCTGGGGCACTTTAGCCGGATCCCGTGGGCTATGGATGAAAAGGTACAGCATGCGCGCCCGGTACCGGGCGCGCATGCTATTTGTGCACGACGCCCCCAAGGCCTTCAGGATTAAGTGGTGCTAAGTTACCCATCGGGGCGCCTGCCCGAGGCTGCTCTCCCACACCAGAACCTCGAGGACGTCTGGTGGGCGATCAATCGGTAATGAGACGTCTGGCGAACGTCAGGGAATCGCTGGGTTCGAATCCGACGGCACGCCAAAAATCCGCAGCAGCTGCATTTGTGCTGCGAACGTTGAGATGGATCTTGGGACAACCTAGGGCGCTGAGTCGCCGCTCAACATCCTGTACAAGGCCGCGTCCCAGCCCGCGCCCTTGGAATTCAGGATGGATCGCGAAGTAATGGATCCAACCTCGATGACCGTCATATCCGGCCATGGCCGTTCCGACCAAACGCTTGTCGTCATGTGCCACCACGAAAAGCTCCGGCTGCACCAGGAGCTTCCGCTCGATATCCTTTCGAGGGTTATTCCAAGGACGCACAAGTCCACAAACATTCCAAAGATCCACCACCGAATCCGCGTCTTGAGCGATAAAGCTCCGAAAAGTAACAGGCACTATTCCGTCCTCGGGACTGCTGTGGGCAATACATGGTGGACAACTGGACTTCCAAGGGGCGAGAGGTCCGTCCAGGCTCCGGGCAAGCGTATTTTCCGCTACACGCCGGGCCGCCGTTGAGGGTTTCAGGACATAGCTATAGAAGTGGGTTACGCGTTCCTTACAGTCGCGCCTCTGCGAACCTGGGTGCCATGGACTCCATCTGCTCCATGACCAGCTTGATCGCCTCAGGCTGCTTGTCCGGCGGGTAACCGAACCGGACCAGGAGCCGCTTGATCGAGGACCGCAGCTTGGCCCGAACGTCGTCGCGCACCGTCCAGTCTGTCCGGATGTCCCGGCGCATGACGGACACCAGCTCACGGGCAATGTCAGCGAGTATGCCCTCCCCTTGGATCTCCACGGCGGACTCATTCGAAGCCACAGCATCGTAGAACGCCAGCTCGTCAGAGTTCAGCGGGGGAGTGAAGTGTGCCCCGCGGTTGCCTTCGGCAGCCACTTCGCGCGCCAGCTCCACCAGCTCGGCAATGACTTCGGCCGACGTCAGCTGCTGGTTGGTGTACTTCCTCATCAACTCTGTGATGCGCTCGGAGAACGCCCGCTGGCGGATCACGTTGTTCCGTGTCGAAGCAGCAGACTCATCAGCGATGAGCTTCCGCAGCGCCTCGATCGCCAGTTGAGGATTGCTGGCCTTCTGGGTCTTGGCAATGAACTCCGGCGTCAGATCATCCAGCGAAGGCTTCGGCATGCCGGCTGCCTCGTAGATGTCCAGCACCTCGCCGGAAGACGTTGCTGATGCGATCAGGTTGCCGAGCAACCGCTGGATCTCCTCCGGCACCGGCTCGCCGCTTGCCTGGCGGTCTGCGGCGTCGAACTTGGCCATGTACACCCGGGTCTCCTCGTAGACCTGGATATCCGGCCGCAGTTCCGCCAGTGTCTCGGAGCCGGAACACAGCGCCCAGGCCCGCGCCAGCTGGCCTGAGTGCCGGCGGTATTTGGACGCCAGCGTCTCCTCGCCCTCAGCAGGCCGGTTACCGGGTGTTTCAGGGCTCCGCAGATAGTTGGCTGCGCCGGTGGCCGCGCTGACGAAGGCCTTGGGGCCGCCCCGCATCAGCACCGCTTTCCAGTCGTACCCGGCGAGCAGCCCGCGGAGCGTTTCCACCAAAGACACGGTCAGCCCGATGGCCTCATCCACGTTCCGGCCGACGGGCTTGTTTGCCTGGTCGTCCTTCGTGTACTCGCCCAAGGCCTTTGCCAGGTTCTCCGCCAGCGGGGCGTAGGCCACCAGCAACCCGTCCTTCTTGCCGCGGAAAGTGCGGTTCACTCGGGCAAGGGTCTGCATCAGCAGCGCGCCCTTCAGCGGCCGGTCCAGGTACAGGGTGTGCAGCGGGGGCGAGTCGTAGCCAGTAAGCATCATGTCTTTGACGATCACGAGCTCCAGCTCATCGTCGGCATCCTTCAGGCGTTCTTTCACCTGTGCGTTCAACGAATCCCGGCGCACATGCTGGATTACCGGCGGAACGTCGGTGGCGTCGCCCGAGTAGACCACCTTGATCCTGCCCTTTGCGAGGTCGTCCGAATGCCAGTCGGGCCGCAGCTCGACGATCGCCGTGTACAGCTTCGCGCAGATCTCCCGCGTGCCGCCGACGATCATCGCCTTGCCCGGCGATTCGATGAACTTGCCCATTTGGGCGCGCCGGCTCTCCCAGTGCGCGACCAGGTCTTCGGCCAGCGCGGCGATGCGCTGCGGGGCGCCGTACACGGCGTTCACCACTGCGACGCTCGCCTCGAGGCGTGCCCGCTCGGTGTCGTCCAGGCCCAGGGTGGCCTCGTCGGCCGCCTGGTCCAGGATCTCCTCTGTGACCTCGGACGCCAGGCCGACTTTGATCAGCCGCGGCTCGAAGTACACGGGCACCGTGGCGCCGTCCGCGACCGCTCGCGTGAGGTCGTACACGTCGATGTAGTCGCCGAACACCTCCCGCGTGTTCCGGTCATCGAACGAGATGGGCGTGCCGGTGAACGCGATCAAGGTCGCGTTCGGCAGGGCGTCCCGCAGGTGCCGGGCATACCCGTCAAGGTCGTCGTAGTGGGACCTGTGTGCTTCGTCCACGACCACGATGATGTTCCGCCGGTCTGACAGCAGCGGGTGCTCCGAGCCGGCATCTTTCTCCGCCTTGCTGCGTCCGAACTTCTGCAGCGTGGTGAAGTAGATGCCGCCGGTGGTGCGGTTGCTCAGTTCCTCCCGCAGCTCGGAGCGCTTGCGGATCTGTTTGGGCGACTCCGCCAGGAGCAGGCTCCGGTCAAAGCCCTCGAACAGCTGGCCGTCGAGCTCGTTGCGGTCCGTGATCACGACGATCGTCGGGTTCTTCAGCTTGCGGTGCCGGGCAACCAGGTTGGCATAGAGCTCCATCTCCATGGACTTGCCCGAGCCCTGGGTATGCCAGACGACGCCGGCCTTGCCGTTACTTTCCACCGCCTGGACGGTGCTGCCCACGGCCTTGGTTACGGCGAAGTACTGGTGCGGCTTGGCGATGCGCTTCACGAGCCCGTCGGAGCCTCCGTCGAACGCCGTGAAGTTGCGCGTCAGCTGCAGGAAGCGCTCCTGGTTGTACAGGCCGCTGAGGGCTGTTTCCAGCGCCGTGACGGCCACGCCGTCCTCCATGAACCCGGGAGCGACCGGCACACCGTCATCATCCACGTTCCAGGGCGAGAAGTGGTTAAGGGGAGTGAACGGCGTACCGTACTTGGCTTGGATCCCGTCGGAAGCCAGCGTGAACACACAGAATCTGAAGGCCATGGGGAACTCCCGCAGGTACGTCTGCAGCTGGGCATGCGCTGACGCTACATCGGCGGTGGCACTGCCGGCCTTCTTCAGCTCGATGACGCTCACCGGCATGCCGTTGCAGTACAGCACGACGTCGAAGCGGCGCTTGTAGTCGCCCTGCACCAGGGTCACCTGATTGACGGCGAGCCAGTCGTTCTGGTCGGGATCCTGGCTCAGCAGGTGAATTGTGGGGTTGGCCTCGTTGCCGTCCGAGTCGATGTAGCTGAGCCTGTAGCCGTCCACAAGGTAGTCGTGGATGCGGTGGTTCTCGGCAATGGCGTCATTGGACTTGGGCGAGCTGATTTCAGCCAGGGCCTGCTGCAGGTACTCGGCGGGAACCGTCGGGTTGAACTTCTGCAGCGCGACAAGCAGGCGCGACCGGATCAGCAGCTCATCCCAGGTGTCGCGTTCGTCTGTGCCGGGGGCGATGGCCTGCCCCGACATGGGCCGCCACCCGAGCGGCTCGGCCAGGAGCTCAACGGCCATGCCCTCCCATTCGGCTTCGGAAAAGGCTACGGCTGGTGCTGATGTCACGGCGGTTCCCCCTATTGGACCGGATGTCATTCTGGAATGTCCTGCGAAAGTTCGGCTTCGAGTTCGCGGATGCTGGGCAGGCTGGCGCTGAATTCCTCGGGCAGCGACTTGACCACGGTGTCTGTCCATTCGGCAACGCCGATCGGTGTTTTGTACCCACGGAGCGCGTACTCGGCGACCACGTTGTTCTTCTCCTTGCAGAGCAGAAGACCGATGGTGGGCTTGTCGTCGGCGTGGGCCAAGAGGTCGTCAACGGCTGCCATGTACATGCCCAGCTGCCCGAGGAAGCCGGGTTCAAACTTGGTCGCTTTGAGTTCAATGACCACGTAGCAGCGAAGCCTAAGGTGGTAAAACAGGAGATCAGCGAAGAACTCCTCGCCATTGATTTCAAGCCGGACCTGTTCGCCGACAAAGGCGAAACCCTGACCCAGCTCCAGCAGGAACTTCTCGACATGCTGGATCAGCTGGTGTTCGAGTTCACGCTCGTTGCGGCGGTCCGTCAGTGCCAGGAAATCAAAGACGTACGGGTCTTTGAGGGACTGCTGCGCAAGGTCGGATTCCGTCGCCGGCATGGTCGACGAGAAGTTGGTGACTGCCTGGCCTGAGCGCTCGTGGAGCTTGGTCCCGATCTGGTGGGCCAGGACATTGCGCGACCAGCCGTGTTCGACGGCGGCAGCTGCGTACCACAGACGTGTGGCCGGGTCGTTGAGCTTCTCCATCAGCATGATCTGATGGCTCCAAGGCAATGTTGCAACAGCCTGTTGCAACATTGCGGGGTCAGGCCATGACTGGGCGAAGGACTTCATGTAGCGGAGGTTCCGCGGGGAGAAACCCGTCGCATCAGGAAAGGCGGAGCGGACGTCCGCGGACAACCTGGTGACGACCTTGGCGCCCCAACCTTCCTGTGTTTCGCGCTGGGCAAGCTCACGGCCGATGGCCCAGTACGATGCCAGCAGCTCGCGGTTCGCAGCGCTGATGGCCTTGGACCGGCCGGTGCTGACCTGCCGGGTGACGGAGGCAAGCAGCTCGGGGTACCACTTCGGCATCGAGCTGACCGCCGGCGTGGCCGGAAACGATGCGTCCGCGGCGTGCTTCCGCGCTCCGGGCTGGATCTCACCTCCGACCCGGCTCATACCCCGGCCTCCTCCAGGACTTTCTCGGCGTCCTTGACACGCAGCTTGCCGGACATAAGCTGCGGCAGCAGGGCATCACGCGTGGCGACCAGTGTTCGATTTTCATTGAGGTAAGACTGGATCAGGCTACGCAGCGGGCGGACGGCTTCACTGAATCGGTTGATGAGGGCTGATCCCGGAAGCGCGATGTCGGCCGCAACGATGACTTTTGCATTCATGTTCTTCTGGACGGATCCGCTCATTGCGCCTTCGGCATACTCCAGATACTGCGGCGACCGAAGAAAGTAGTAGAGATAAAGTGCTTGAGCGGGATCGTGCGGCTTGAGGCGGACGAGGTAAGACGCGAAGACCGCTTCAGGGTCACCGGGATCGATGAAGGCAGCCTTGCCCGGATCCGCCATGCGAGCCACCAGAATATCCCCTGCGGAAACCCTGTACTTGCTCAGCTCCAAGTCGCTAACGGTGCAGTTAGGAGTAGTATCCCACTCGATCCATGGCTTCTTATTGATGTCGGTGACTCGCAGAAACTTCGGACCTGGTTCACCATGAGCCGACGTCGTGACCCCGTACTGTGTTGAAACCAAATCGGACAGCGAGAAGGTCCGATCCGCATTCTGATATGCGTGAGAGAAGAGTGACGTCGCTAGTTCTGCTGTCGAGGCAGTGACTTTGGTGTTGACGGCGATCTTGTCATCGAACGCCCCCAGCACTTCGGCAATCGCGCGCTGTACGGCCGGTTCTGGCACTTCCAGTGGGACCGCCGAAAGAATCGACGTGTTGAGGTTCGGCATGGTTGCACCGACAGCATGGCGAACGATCCAAGCCCGGGATTCCTCGGTCCCAAGAAGATACGAAATGAACGCCGGGTCATGTGTGGAGGTGTCACCAAGTCGTACTCGAAGGCACCCAGTGCCACATAGCCATCCCTCATTGGCATCACGGACAAGAGCGCGCTTCTCAACGTCGCCGCGACGAGAATAGACGATGTCGCCTTTCCTCATACGGTATTTACTAAGCCTTTGAGCGTCTGACTCTTGGATCCGCGCGATGCCGTCGGAGTGGATGACGTTGTCGCCAATGTTCTGCGGCATCACGCTGGGAACGCCTTCAAGAACGTAGTCTGAAGCGTGAAGTTGGCTCCCGAATGGGCCTGTCTGGATGCTTCCGCCACCTTCGAGGCAGAGGGCTCCAAGGGTCGTCTCGCGCCACGTCACAGAACTCGCCCCAACTGCTCGCGCACAACAGCCGCGAACCGCTCGGATTCGTCGAACTGCTCCAGCAGTTCCTTTGAGAGACGGTTGATCTTCTCCTCGATCGGCTCTCCGTCATCCTCGACTTCCGCTGCTCCGACGAACCGACCCGGAGTCAGCACGTAGTCTGCTGCCTTGATCTCCGCGAGGCTCGCCGAATAGCAGAAGCCGGCCTCGTCCTCGTACGTCAGGCCTGCCTCGGCCGCCGACGCAGTGCCGCGCCACGCGTGATAAGTGTTGGCGATCTTGGCGATGTCCTCATCGGACAGCGCACGCTCAGCACGGTCCACCATGTGGCCAAGGTTCCGGGCGTCGATGAAGAGCACCTGTCCGGTCCGGTCCACTGAACCCTTATTGCCGGCCGTCTTGTCTTTGGCGAAGAACCAGGTGCACACCGGGATGCCGGTGCTGCGGAACAGCTGCGTGGGCAGCGCCACCATGCAGGAGACGAGATCAGCCTCGACGAGCTGGGCGCGGATCTCACCTTCGCCGCCGGAGTTGGAGGACATGGAGCCGTTGGCCATGACCACGCCGGCGCTGCCGCCCGGTGCGAGCTTGGAGATAATGTGCTGGATCCAGGCGTAGTTGGCGTTGCCGGCCGGCGGCACCCCGTACTTCCAGCGGGGGTCGGATTCCGAGCGGGTCCAGTCTTTGATGTTGAAGGGCGGGTTGGCCATGATGAAGTCCGCGCCGTTGTTCCCGGTCAGCTCGGGGTGCTGGTCCCGGGCGAAGGTGTCCCCCCAACGGGAGGCGAGGTTGGCGTTGAGGCCATGGATGGCGAGGTTCATCTTGGCCATCCGCCAGGTGCGCTCGTTGAGCTCCTGGCCGTATACGGAGATGTCCGAGCCCTCCATGTTGTGGGCCTCCAGGAACTTCTCCGCCTGGACGAACATGCCGCCGGAGCCGCAGCAGGGGTCGTAGACGCGGCCGCGGTGCGGTTCCAGGACCTCCACGAGGACGCGAACCACGCCGGCGGGGGTGTAGAACTCGCCGCCGCGCTTGCCTTCGGCCTTGGCGAACTTCTCCAGGAAGTACTCGTAAACCTCGCCGAGCAGGTCGCGGGCCTTGCTGGCGCCCTGGCCCGTGAACCGCGCAGAGTTGAACAGGTCCAGCAGTTCGCCGAGGCGGCGCTGGTCCACATTGTCCCGGTTGTAGATGCGGGGGAGCGTCGCGGCCAGTGACTTGTTGTCCGTCATGATGTGGTCCATGGCCTCATCAATGAGCAGTCCGATCGATTTGGGGGCGGCGCCGTCCATCGCAGGCAGGCCCTTGGCGTTCTCCGCCAGGTAGCTCCACCTGGCCTTCTCGGAAACCCAGAAGACACCGCGGCCGGTGTATTCGTCGACGTCGTCGATCAGCTGGGCGATCTGCTCCTCGTTGAGCCCGTCAGCCTCCAGCTCTGCTTGGATCTGCTCCCGGCGTTCGTCGAAAGCATCCGAGACGTACTTTAGGAACACCAGCCCGAGGATCACGTCCTTGTACTGGGAGGCATCCATGGAGCCGCGCAGCTTATCCGCGGCCTTCCAGAGCGTGTCCTTGAGTTCCTTCATGGTGGACGGGGCGAGGTCCACCTTCAATTTCGGGGGCATTATGCAGTTCCTTCTGTTGGTGCGGCGTTTGGGGATAGGTGTGTCAGGGTGAGGCTTCCGCCCGCTACGCCGTCCGTAAACAGGGTAGCGAGTTCTTCCAGCCGTTCGAGGCGCCGCCGGCCCTCGCGCTGCTCGTGTTGAAAACCGGCAAGGACCTGCACGAGCGGCCGCCGTTGGGCGTCCGGTGTTCTGCGCAGGCGCCAACTGCTCCAGGTTTTATCGGCCGCAGGCAGACTGATAATGTCCGCAGCCACGACGTCGGGTACCAGGCCACCGGGATCGCCGTCATCGATCCTCAGGATCCGGGCGGGGAAGACGACGATGTTGCCGCCCTCATGGTCGACCCTCGCGGCGGGCCGCGGACTGGTGCAGAAGACGACGTCACCGGGCTCGGTGAGTCGTCCGTTGGGGCAGGCGGCGGCGAAGTCCAGGAGGCTGATAAACCGTGGTTCCGCGGTGTGGGGCTCCTGCAGCTCCCGCCGTCCAAGGACCTTTTTGCCTTCCCTGGAGTTGAACCTGCTCTCGGCGAGCCGGTTGCCCTGGACGTAGCGAAGGTTTCCTGCGGTGATCAGTTCGTGGACAGGAGCGGTGCCTGGCCGGTTGCCCTGTACGTCCGCCTGAACGTCGGGAATTGCCGGCAGCCCAGGCTGCTCCTGCGACAGGAGACGGATGAGTTCCTCGATCCGGAGCGCTATCTCTGCTCCGTCGGCTGCCGTCGGACGCTTGTTGGCCGGCGGGGCTTCAACGAGCGAGCCCTTGCTGGCGAGAAGGACGCGGGTCTGCAGCAGCTTGGCAAACCTGAAGGAGTGCGCACGGATTGTGGCGCGGGTGCCAATCGAGGCGACGATGTCGCTGATCAGGTCCTGCCGTACATCCGGGGTCAGCGATGTCGAGCTCAGGTCCGCCACCATGGTCCAGCGTTCGGCAATCGGCACCTCGGCGTGGGACGGTCCCAGCACCCAGAGGGCCTGCGGCTCCCGTGGCTTGGCTGGCAGGAGGCCGGCCTGGAGCCTGACCACGGCTCGGATCCTGCCAAAGCGAAGAAGGTCCGAGCGGAGCTGGCCCGCCTGGTCGTCGCTGATTGGGTCGCACAGCAGCCGGGCCGGTGCTATCACCACAGCGCGTTGGCTGTCGTCCATCTGAAGGACCGTGTTTTCGATAGCCGCAAGAATTTCCGTGGCATCAAGTCCTGGTTCGCCGGGGGAGGGATACTGAGCCACAAGGACGGCTGGCCCGTTGACCGAGAAAGCTCCCTCGGCGTCGATTTCCACGTGTTCACTGTCGGCGCCATGCACCATAAGGCGCCGTCGGGCAAGGCGTGACGGGCCACCGCGATGGTCCCCAATAAGCACAGACAGCGGCCGGGACTCCCCAAATTTCTGGACGATCCGGAGCATCACATCACTGCCGCCCGGAGTCGCATCGACGAACGGTGGCGCATCCAGCGTTTGTGCCAGTTCCATGGCAGTCGATGCCACGAGATCCAGTGCCGGGTGCGTCAGGGCTGTGTCGGATTGTTCGCGAAGGCCCTCCCGGAACCGCCGGGACAGCAATTTTTCGAAAGCAGCCGGTGCACTGAACGAGCTGTCCGCGAGCCTCTCGGCGAAGCCGGCCAGTGCGGACAGCTCAGGGCCCAGGGCTTCAAGCTCGGCATAGAGGAAGAGGTCATCCGGGTCCGCTTCATCGGCGGCGTCAAGCAGTTCGTCCGTGGTGCGCGGGCTGAGGTCCTGGCCGGTGATGACTTTCAGCGCAAGCAGCGAGGTCAGACCGTTGAACATCCGGCGGCCATCCTGGACCTCCGCATTAGCAGGAACCAACATCCTGGCGAAGGCCGCGACGTCGTTACGCGCCTCGGGGTTGTTGCCCCGGCCTGTTGCCTCGAGCCAGGCTGTGATGTCGCCGGCGTCGAACAGCTCGCTGCCGTTCAGCTGGCCGGATGGTACCGGGAACGGCAGGTGGCTGTCGCTGCTCCGCTTTCGCCACATGGAAACCACGGGCCGCTGGACCCGCGCCAGGGCGGCAACATCAGCCAGCGTCATACGCAATGATCCCGTGGATGTTTCCATGCCTGCCCCCAATCGGTCGTGGTCGTTTGCCCAGCTTAGTTGGCTTATCACCCAGTGCAATCGAACTGCTGATAAGAGGGGTTATCAGCCTTTATGAGCATGTTGCACACCATGTCGCCCTAAGTTCATTCCTGCAGCCCAGGAAGCAACCTTTCGGAGCTGTGGCGGCGGCGGGGAACCACGCATTGGGGGATCGGTATCCCGCCGCCGGTCCTTTTTCGATTGCGACCTTGGGGAAAAACCATGAAGACCGAAAACACCACGCCGGCGCCCGGCACCAATCTGGCCGGAACAGTCCCGGCTCCTGAGGCTGAGCCGGCCGAATCGAACGCAGTGCCTCGCAGTCGGCGCCGCGGGAAGCGGGCTTTGGGCGGACTCCTTGTCGGCGTCCTGCTGGCTGGCGGAACCGCATTTGGCACGACGCTTCCGGATCCCACGACCAGTGAGGCGTACCGTAGCGTGGCAGACGCCAAGGCGGGGGCCGAATCCGAGCGGGACTCACTCCGGTCCGACTATGACTCGCTCAAATCCGACTACGTTACCCTTCAGGCCGGTATCGCCGACAAGGAAGCGAAGGTCCAGGCCCGCGAGACCGAAGTCGGCAAGGCAGAGTCCGCGGTGAAGTCCGCCGAGGCAGCCGTCAAGAAACGCGAAGAAGCAGTGACAGCTGCAGAAAAGCAGAAAGCCGCCAACACGGTATCCGACGGGACATGGACCGTCGGCAAGGACGTCGCCGCCGGAACCTACCGGGCCACAGCCGACGTGGGATCCAGCTGTTACTGGGGCATCTACGAGACCGGAAGCAACGGCGGCAACATCATCGAAAACGATCTCCCGGGCGGGGGCCGACCTTCCGTGGCTCTCTCCGCCGGCCAGGATTTCAAGTCCAGCCGATGCGGCACCTGGACAAAGCAATAACCCGCACTGCCGGGCCTCACCAACCTCTTGATTCATCACCTACGAAAGGCATCCCATGACACACCAGAGCTTCGATCCCATCTCGCCGGCCGCGGCAGCACCCGCTGCGGCAAAGCGCCCCTTCTACAAGAAGAAGCGCTTTGTGATTCCTGGAGGGCTTCTCCTGCTGAGCATCGTTCTTGGCTCCTGCGGCGGTGGAGGCAAGTCAGACAGTGATGCTCCGGCGCCGGCGCCTGCTGCCACCAGCTCGTCATCTCCGACTGCCGCCGGGCCGGAGTCCACCGGTGCCGCTCCTGCGGAGGCAGCAGCTGCCAGTCCTGCGCCCGCCGCAGAGGCACCAAAGGCACCCGCCGCTCCCACCGTGGGCAAGCCCTTCACAATGGATCTCGGCAACGGCGACGTCGCCAGGATTACGATTCTGTCGGCCGTCCGCAAGACATCTGTGAATACGCAGTTTTCGTCGCCCGCCAAGAACGGCACGTACCTGCTCCTGGACGTCCTCTGGGAGACGACGTCGGGGGAGACCAGCTCGAACCCGTTCTATTTCTCGGCCAAAGATGCCAATGGCCGGAAGGCCGACCAGAACCTGTTCGTAGACGACCAGCTCGGGTCCGGCAAGATCCTGCCCGGCGACAAGTCCCGCGGCTTCATCGCCTTCGACGTGGCACTCGGACCGGTGACGGTGATGATTTCCGATCCGCTGATGCAGGAAGCCGCGCGCATCCAGATCGCGGGGTAGCCGCGCCGGACCTCAGCTTGCGCATGTAACGGAAGTTGGGCTCATAAAGCTGTTTAGCGGGCGAGTTTGAATGTGTCACGCAAGAGCAGCCAGAATTAAGGCAAAGGAAGACCCCCGCACGGCAACGGCCGTGCGGGGTCTTCCTTTTTTGGCGCAACTACCGGTTGGAAGCCTGCACCCGCACCCATTGCAACCCTTTAGGAAGGAAGAACCATGAAAGATCAGCACTCATACACCTGCATTCAGTGGGCACACCAGCGTTTCCTCAGGAGCGCAAAACTCAACGGCGGCGCATCCACGATCGCGGCAAGTTGGGTGTGGTCCTTCGGCAAGGTTGCCGGCCAGGTCCACAACTACCTGGAATCCGGGCACCTCAGGGCCGAGCCACTGCCGGCTTCCCTGGTTCACGAGATTCTGGGGCTGGCGCAGTCTTCTTACGGACGGTTTCCAGCAGGAGATGTCCGCCGCGTCCTTATCGATACATGGCGAGGGCTTGCTCACGTGTACGGAGCAGCGGATTTCGGGAACCGGGAGATGGACCGGCTGAAGATGCTGACCGACTGGGCTGAAGCCATCGAAGCATTGCGGTACAGCGGGTTCCCGGGACTGCCCGGAATGGTGGCGGCTTATGGGGCCGAACGCCGCCGCCTGGACCTCACAAAGCTCCGGCCCGGCCTGCATAATTTCAAGTACGTGGGCGTGCTCCTGGATCTGTTGAAGCTGTATGAACCGCGTCCCAGGCCAACTTGTACCTCAGTTGTGGGGAAACGAGTGGACATTAAAAAGCCAACCGCCTCCAGGTCAGGACGAAGTGCTATGGCCCGGGACGGCAGGAGTGTCCGATTGGCTAAACCGTCAACGGCAGTGCCGGCGATTGAGCTCCACGGCAATTGGCGGGACCACTGGAGCAATACCTTGCCCGAGATGGTCTGAGCTCGGTGGCGATAGTATCCACGCCCGTTGCGATTCTCGGCGTGGGGTGCCTATGTCAACACTCCGGGTCGGGGCGGTGTGTCTGGTCCGGGTCATTCAAACACAGTTATCAGATCAGGTGTCATTGTCGTTGGCGTGGGCTGCCAACAAGGGTTACGAACTTCAATTTCGGGGTGGTGCTCCGTGACCCACTCGGCCATCCGCCGCCCCCGTCCTGCGATGAACTCCAGCGTTGCCTCCCGGTACGTTACGTACTCGTCTTTTGTGGCCGGCATCCCGGAACGCTTGAAGTTGTCGAAGGGCAGGTAGAACCGAACCTCTTCGTAGTCGGGTGTCACGAGGTCTTGAAAGTGGAAGAACTCCACAAACTCCTTGAACCCGTCGAAGAGCGCAAAGAAGTCCGCGTACGCGTTGATGACATCGGCCAGAGGGCTCTCCGGTTCTCCTGCGTAATGACGCCGGATGCACTCGAGGGTCAGCCGCAAATGTCGCGGCCATCGGCTGTGTCCCAGACTAGGTGTCACTTCCTGATATTGAAACCCCAAGTGGCCGACTGACTCTCGGCAATGTCCATGTTCCCTGTGGTTCAGATTGTGTGCCCATGCAGCGCGGCTCTTTTAGGGAATTCTTCCTATGTCCTGTACGTTGCAGTCGCCGACAAACCCATCAACAGAATTGAGATGCAACCTTCGTGGCAACTGATTACGATGAACTGCGCACCGACGTCAAGGAATCCCAGGAGAACTCGCTGGAGGCCTTGAAGTCAGCCAAAGCGCCCGACGCCAAGGCTGTTGTGCTGGAGCTCGATGAGGCTGACACACTGGACGGCCTGACTCCCGGCGGGGAGTTCATTGCCGAAGAGCTCGTTGTGCAGGTCATTCCCCAGGCCGAGGACGAGTTCACCTGCTACTCCTGCTTCCTGGTTCGTCACCGTTCGCAGAAAGCCAGCGAGAAGGACGGCCATGCCTACTGCGTCGAGTGTGTTGGCTGAGCGCTTCTGGCCGGCTGTCCCGGATCACATCTGGGACAGCATCCGGGAGGAATTCACCCTGCCGACAGCTACAGAGCTGGAGAGCCACTTCCAGGTTGCAGGAGATCCCGAGGCAATGCGGCGGGCAGTGCGGGTGTTTATCGACGAGGGTACTTTCTGCCCGGGCTTCCAGCTGAGGGACGGGCTTCTCCACGAACCGGTGCTGTGGCTCTTTGAGGATGCCCTGACGTTGAAGGTCCCGCATAACGTCTTCGCCGCCTGGATGGTCTCTGCACTTCCTGGGGCAGCAGGTGCTGGCTCTGGTATCCGGCCCGTGGACCGGCTGAACAACCTGCCACAACTTCGAGATGCGCTGGCTGTTTTTGCTAACCGGTACCGGCCGGTCGAGAAGCGGCGCTAGAGGCTCGGCCGGAGTCGAACAGGCAGCAGGGTTCTAGTAGCAATTTCTGCTCGCGGACTATCAGCTCCAGCAGGAAACACGCCAACAGGCCAGGAACGGTAGGTCCTCACATGAAGAGAAGGAGCCCATACGATGCGGTCGGAACTGAATCCTCTCCATCGACCGTGTGTCCACGGCGGCCCCTTCTCATCGGCAGGGTACACCGATGCAGAGGTTCCGTTAACCCCTCAATCCTGTTGTTTTGAGATGAGCAGTCGAGGCGCGTTAGGGATGCAGTAGCGAAGCAGTAGCTTTCGTCTTGTAGCTCAGAAACCAATGGAAGCGGGGGCGCTACGTACAGCGAGGCGCCGTATAGTTAAGGTTCGAAGACATATTCACATGTTCATAACTCTGTGGAGAACATAGTTTCGATTGCCCCAGGAGGTACTGGCCGATGAGCGCTGTTGTTGTCGCCGTCCTCGATGTGCACAGCTCCCCGATACCAGGGCCACTGTTGTCTCCAGTGTCTGTGCCGGCAGGGTTTCCCTCTCCCGCCCAGGACTATTTCACGGGCCGCATCGACCTGAACAAGCATCTGATCAAGGACATCACCAGCACCTTCCTCGTGCGGGTCTCAGGCCACTCGATGGCCGGCGCGGGTATCGCCGATGGCGACGAGCTGGTGGTGGACAGATCCATTACGCCTGTGGACGGGAGCGTTGTCGTGGCCATCATTGACGACGAGCTGACCATCAAGCGGCTCCGTCTTGAGCACGGCAGGGTTCGGCTCGCCGCTGAGAACCCGGACTATCCCGACGTGGTTGTGCCGGAACTGGCGGAGCTGACCATCTGGGGCGTAGTTACCCGTTGCCTGCACCGGCTTTAGCAGGCCGTCATGCGTGAGTTGCCGGGAGGACGCGTGGAGCGAACCGCCCTTATTGACGTGAACTCGTTCTACGTCTCCTGCGAAAGGGCGTTTGACCCAAAGTTGGAGGCAAAACCCGTCGTTGTGCTGTCCAACAATGATGGCTGCGTCGTCGCCCGGTCCAACGAGGCCAAGGCGCTGGGCATTGAAAACGGTGACCCTTGGTTCAAGCTGAAGGCCGACGCCAAACGGACCGGCCTCATCGCCAGGAGTTCCAATTACGAGCTCTACGGCGACCTTTCAAGCCGCGTCATGGAACTCCTCGGCAGGTTTAGTTTCCTCGAAGAGGTCTACTCGATTGACGAAGCCTTCGTCACCCTCCGGGGCACCCCAGAGGAGCTCGTGAAAGTCGGCAGAGACATGAAAGCCGCCGTGGCGAAGCATGTGGGCCTGCCCGTCTGCGTGGGCATCGCACCGACAAAAACCCTGGCTAAGTTCTCCAACAGGGTCGCCAAACAGAACCCTGCGATGGAAGGAGTTTGCAGCTACGACATCCTTCCCGCGGCGCATCGCGATCACATCATGTCCCGGGTCCCGGTGACAGGAATCTGGGGAATCGCTAGCCGGCTCGGCAAGCGGCTCAACGCCCTGGGCATCTTCACCATCGCCGATTTGAAGGCAGCGGACCCGGTCGCCATGCGGAAGAAGTTCTCGGTGCTGATGCAGCGAACGATCATGGAGCTCAATGAGATTCCGTGCATTCCTTTGGAGACTGAGATTGCCAGCAAGAAGCAGCTGATCTTTTCCAGGTCATTTTCCAAGCCTGTAACCACCACCGCGAGGATGCACGAAGTGATGGCCATTTACGCACAGCAGGCAGCCATACGCCTGGCCAAGGACGGGCAGCAGGCCAAGCTGATGTCCTGCTTCGCCGGGACATCGCACTTCAACGAAAAGGTATCCGCGTTTCCGTCAGCGACGGTGAAACTGCCTGCTCCGACGGCCGATCCGGTGATCCTGACCAAGGCGGCAGTCTCAGCCCTGGAGGGACGCATTCTGGATGGCGTCCCCTATGCCAGGGCAGGGGTGATGCTGATGGAACTGTCGCCGGCCGGAGCCGCCCCACAATTGCCAGCGTTTGCTACAGCCCACGAGGAGAAACACATCGGCTCCCTGCTCGGGGACATCATGGACCGGTTTGGGACAGGGTCCATCGGTTTGGGTCGCGCTGGGATGGTCGAACCGCCGGACTGGGGAATGAAGCGCCAGGCTTTGTCGCCGCGCTACACCACGGAATGGGATGAGCTGCTGGTCGTTAAGGCAGCGTGATCTGCACTGGACAGTCCAACAAGCTGTTGGACTTCTACGCCAAGGAGTGACACTTTCCCACGAAGGTTCCCCATGGAGGTCCTGTGCTCACACCGGGTTGTAGCGTTCTGACCATGGTCTATTCGCTGGATACAACCGAATCCGAAAAGGAAGTACAGGCTGGATTATGGCTGATCCGGAAGGCCGGCCATCGTATCGAAGTGCTGCTGGAGGAACCGGGACTGCGGGATCCGGAAAAGGGCAGCCGGCTTGCTGCTGTGGATGCGTTGACGCCCTACCAGCCCATGTCCAATCAGCTGTCCATCTTCGACATGGTTGCGGTCGATAACCTGCGCGCAGCGGTGAAGTACAGAAGGCCAACGACGTGCCCATGATCGCCTTATATTCGATGATTCGGTCGGCAGTGGAAGCAACGTCCTATGGGCTCTGGCTGCTGCACGCCGGGAAGGTGAATAAGCAAGCCTTCCTGTCCCTGCGGATCTCCTACGAGAACAATGAAGATCTCGCCAACCTGGGAAAGGTCTTCGTACCCGGGCAGGAATCTGGCGACGACAGCGTCCGGAAACGACTCCGGGAGCTTCAGCAAGCCATCCCTGCCTACAGGAACCATGATCTTTCAGCGCATCCAACGACAACCGATGTCATCTCGAATGCTGACAAGGCAGTACCCAAGAGGGAGACCTTCTCAGGGCTCCAAGTGTGGAAATCTTGCAGCGGCCTGGCCCACGCCAACGGCGCGGTAATCCCGCACATCCTGGAACGCAAGTTTGCCGGCGACGTGGAAAACGGCAAGATGTTCCGCCTCACGTCGCGGATGACCATGCTCGGCGCCTTTCTGATCACGGGTGTCGAGAATCTTGAGACGTTGCGGGTCCTGCACCGGGACGCGACTGCGGCACCGCCCTGGTCCAAAAAAGCCTGAGGAGCGCCTGGTCTTATCGCGAGAACGTCTTGAAAAAGCGGACCTTCAGCTGTGTCCAACTGTCCTGAACACGCATTACCGCCTTAGGCCAGAGAACGTCCGCGATCTTCAGCGGCATAAAGCCGGGTTTGTTCCGCACCTCAAGCATGACCTCGGCGGTCAGCTTCTTCTGTCGCGCGTTCATGAGCTGGCCCGCAGAGTCAGAACGGCCCTTGCAGCGAAGGCGGCGCCGGCGAGAAACAGAATGATGGCTGAGACGGTGGAGTACCAGGCTCCATTGGCGGTCAGTGCGATGTAGATGCCGATGAGAGAGAAAACAACTGCCCCCAGCGACCAAATGAGCGTTGCTCTTCTGGTGTTGTTCACGGTCCCAGCCTAAGGGACGGCGACGTAAATCAGGCATTGCCTCAGTTGCTGTTACGTCTATTTGTCTGTTTTCTGTTGGTAGATGAGTAAATCTGCGACTATACTGGGCAGCACAAACCCGACAATTAAGACCGCCCCACAGACACAGGAAGTGCTGGTAAACATGACAATCGGAATCTTGACGGAAAAGCCCAGTGCCGCCCGTCATTTTGCTGCTGCACTGGGTGGGATGACGGGGACCTACAAGGGTGAGAAGTACGTGATCACGGCGGCCCGGGGCCACTTGTACGAGTTCGCGGATCCGGCTCAGATGGTTGCCGCCGGGCTGTCGGAGCAGTACAAGTCTTGGGAGTTGGAGCATCTCCCTTGGAACCCGGACGATTTCACCTGGGAACGCGTGATGAAGCCAGGAGCCCAGGCCACGCTCAAGGAGATCAAAACTGCCCTCAGCGCCTGCGACGAGATCGTCATCGCCACCGATGTGGACCCTTCGGGGGAGGGCACCGCGATCGCGGTCAACATCCTCGATGAGTTGAAGCTGACCGGCAAGAAGACCACCCGGATGTACTTCACCGATGAAGCTCCTGCCTCGCTCCAGAAGGCGTTCACGGCCCGCGTGCCGGTCCCGGACCCGCTTCAGGACAGCGACTACCTGATGGCGAACTACCGCACTAAGTTCGACCTGCTGTCGATGCAGTGGACCCGCATTGCCTCCAAGAGCGCCGGCCAGCGCGCCGTCCTGCGGCAGGGACGGCTGAAGTCGGCCATGGTGAAGCTGGTCGGGGATCAGCTGAAGGCGCACAACGACTACAAGAAGATCCCGTTCTACGAGAACCGCTTCAAGGACGAAAACGGGGTTGTCTACACCAGCGAGGACGAGCCCAGTTTTCCTGACAAGAAGGACGTCCCCAATCAGTACATGACCTCCCCTGTGGTCTTGGACGGCAAGGCAGATAAACGCCAGTCGCCCCCGAGGCTGATGGACCTGGCGGGCTTGTCAGCAGTGCTTTCCGCCAAGGGTGTGAAGGCTGAGACGGTGCTCTCCGTCTACCAGAAACTCTATGAATCCCAGATCGTCAGCTACCCGCGAACTGACGACAAGTGCATCACGACGGAGCAGTTCAATGAACTGCTGCCGCGTATCGATAAGATCGCCGCGGTAGTTGGCACGGACACGCAGCTGCTCACCCAGCGGACGCCCCGCAAGACCCACGTCAAGGACACCGGCGTTGCCCACGGTGCCAACCGTCCGGGACCTGAGGTACCCGCGTCGATGGATGAGCTCAAGACCAAGTTTGGGCCGGTCGCCCCATTGATTTATGAGCTGTTGGCGAAGAACTACCTGGCGATGCTCGCGGAGGACTACCTCTATGAGCGGCAGGAAGGGCACCTGGAGAAGTACCCCGCATTCAAAGGCGCGGCGAATGTGCCCAAGTCTCTGGGCTACAAGGCCGTGTTCGATGCGGATGCCTCCAAGGATGACGCCGACGACATGGACGACGACGAGAACGCCACAGGACTGGGCACCAGCGCTGATCCGTTCGTCCACGAGGGCTTCCCGAAGCGCCCTGCGCACCCGTCCATGAAGTGGCTCATGAAGCAGCTGGAGAAGCGCGACGTGGGCACCGGCGCCACCCGTACCAGCACCTACGCTGAGGTCACCAACGACAAGGCCAAGTTCCCGCTGCTCAGTGAGAAGCGGGGCAAGATCACCATGAGCGAGTACGGCGATATGGGCTACCTGCTGCTGCCCGGCACCCACATCGGGGACCTCACGGTCACCGAATATGTGCAGTCCGAGATGAAGGCTGTCGCTGCCGGCAAGAAGTCGGCCGACGAGGCACTGTCCGTCGTCGCGCAATGGGTGACCAGCGACATCAAGACCATGCAGACCAACGCAGTAACGATGAAGCAGGAGCTCGGGGTGACCGCAGTTCAGACCAGGGAAAAGTTCGAGGGCACCTGGACCAGGACCGGTCAGCAGGTCAGCTTCAACCGTGTGTGGGGCACCAACCCGCATTGGAAGGGCCACCGCTTCACGGACGAGGAGTGCGCCAGGCTGCTCAAGGGTGACGTTATTTCCTTTGATGCCGTCTCGAAGGCGAAGAAGAACTACACCGCGGTGGGAAGCCTGGAGGAAGGGGAGTTCAACGGCAGGAAGTTTGTTGGCTTCAAGCCGGACTTCGACAAGAAGGACGCCACCGCCTCGCCGGTACCCAAGGTGCTGCTGGGCCACACGTTCACCGCCGATGAACGCAAGCGCCTGGAGGCCGGCGAGAAAGTCTTCGTCGACGGAATGAAGTCCAAAAAGGGGAACATCTTCGGATCCACCCTGTACGTGGGCGTCAAGGACGGCGAAACCCGCGAAAGCCTGATCTTCGATTTCGGCAAATAACCGGCAACTGAGGGGCTGGCCGGCGCTGTCCATGACGGGCAGCGCCGGTCGGCCGACAGTGCCGGGAGTTCCAATTTTGAGCAAGACAACGAGCAAGTAGGAGCACAAAGTGCCGAAATCGGTCTACAAGGTCCCGGCCAGCCTCAACCGGTCCTTCCTCAACCACGAGATCACGCTGTCCGGCGGCGGAATGCAGTCAAAGCCACTGCCAATGAAGGTGCTGCTGTTCTGGGCCGCGTCGATCCTGTCTCTGTTCTGGGTGGTGAGCAGCACCTTCGTGGCAACCGCCGACTGGTGGATCATCGCCCTGGTAGTCATCTGGTGGTTGGTGGCTACGGCATTCCTGGGTCAGTACTCCAAGACCAAGGAAATGAAGTACATGTCTGTGCCGGCCCTTCTGGCATACGTGCCTACTGCGGCCCGGAGGGTGCTGACCCGCAAGTCGACCAACCCCAGCGCTTTCTATTCGGTGGTTGGCATCGACAACATCGACGAGTCCGGCCTGATCAAATATGCCGACGGCACCTACGGTCAGGGCTACCTGGTCGTTGGCTCAGCCTCAATCCTCCTGTTCGAGGAGGACCGGAAAGCCATCTTGAACCGGGTGGATTCGTTCTGGCGCAAGGTGGACACCACCTGCGAGTACACCTTTGTGACCACAAAGGAACCCCAGCGGGTCTACCACCAGATCGCCAACCTGGAGCGGCGCAACCTGGCACTGGAGGTCCGGGATCCGGAGCTCAAGGAGCTGATGGATGAGCAGTACGACATCCTCCACGACTATGTCGGCAACCAGTTCAAGTCCATCCACCAGTACCTGCTGCTCAAGGCCGACAACCTGGAGGCCCTGCGGCGCGCACACACTATCCTCCAGTCTGAGGTTGAAAGCTCGGCCCTGATGATCAAGGGCTGCACGATGCTCAACGGCGCCGACGTCACAGAGATGCTCACAGTTATCTACAAGGGCAAGCAGGCGTAGCCGGCCCCCGCAGTACAAAAGCCCCGTCGCACCTTGTGTGTGGCGGGGCTTCTGCGTGCCGGAGACAGGCAAAACGACGCCGCCGGCGCCCATGGGCGCGCTCCCACAGCAAAGCCATACACGCACATAAGATGCAACTCAGTCATGTATAACGGCTCCGTTTATGCTCATAAATGGGCAAAACCAACTTACAGCCGTGTTGCTCTCGTGTAGGATGAGGCTTGACCTCTATCACCTCATAAACCAGTCAGAATGACACGAAGGGAGCGTGGTGGGCATGAGCGTGCAAACCACGGGCGTACCGCCGCACGACAGCAGTGTGGACCACGATGCCTCCAATCAGCCCGGGGATCTTGCTGTCCTGATGGACCGGCAGCAGGACAACGACGCGGAGATCTCGGCTGACAGCACACGGGGCGGCTTTGCGGCGTCCCTGGCAGCACTGAAAGCCGAGGAAAGCGCCGCGCCCGATGAAACCGCAGAAGCACCCAGGACGCGTGCTGACAAGCGTGCGGAGCGTAGGGCCCGCAAGGATGCCCGCCAGCTGAAGGGCTCCTTTGAGACCTATCCGCACCTGCTGGCACTCAAACCAAAGGAAAAGTACGTCTTCCGTTCCGACTACTTCGAGGTGGACGAAAACTACGTGGCCTGCATCATGGGCTTCTTCCACGACGAGGCAGCACGCGACGACTTCGGGGCGTTCTGGGGCATCAACAGGATTCCCAACGGACTTGAGGACGGCGTCACCGTCGTGGTCCTGGAGCAGGTCCGCCGCATGGGCGAAAAGTGGATCGACGAGCACATGAAGGTGTCGGAGAAACTGGACAAGCTTGAAGAGGGTGAGCAGGCCCAGTCGGGCACCATGCGCTCCCGGCGCAAGGCTGCAAAGGTGGCCGACGACATGGAGATCATCGCCGGTGAGGTCCAGGATGGTGCGAGCTACCTGCACGTCCATAACCGCCTGTTGATCAAGGCCCCGAACCTGGAGACGCTCGACGCCAGCATCGACAAGATCAGCCGGCTGTTCATCGACCGCTTCGGAACCCTGACGGTTGCCGCCTATCCCGGTGAGCAGCGCCAGGAGCTCAGCAAGCTGTTTGCCAAGAACGAGAAGAAGCGCGGCAACGGTTTCCACTTCACCTCAATCGAGTTCGCCGGTTCGCACTCCCTGGTCACCAACGGGCTGAATGATGCCTCAGGGGAGTACGTGGGGTACATGGTGGGCGATGTGAACAACAGCGCCGTGCTGTTCGACGTGAACCAATACAAGCACCATGTGGTGGTGGCTGACGCGGCGATGAATGACTTCCTGGAGCGCTCCTACGTCGCAGATATGTGGGGCTCCAAGATTTCCCAGTCAGCGATGCTGAACAACGGCAAGACCGTCCATCTGGTGCTCAACGGTGCCAACCTGGACAAGCTCGGCCCTGAATTCAATGGGCTCACCTCGCGGGTGGATATGAGCCAGGGTGACGTGAACATGTTCGAGATGTTCGGTGACCGTGAGGATGAACTGAGCATCTTCTCCGCGCACATGCAGAAGCTGGTTCTCATGGCCGAGCAAGCCTACGAGCCCACTGAGAATGATCGCTCGATCATCCGGGGCGAGCTGGAGAAGACCGCCACCCGGTTCTACGTCGACCAGGGCATGTGGGCGTTCAACGCCAAGCACAATCGGGGTCGGCTGCGCATCGTGGACATTCCGCACGCCCAAGTGCCCCGGCTACAGCTCTTCGTAACGTACCTGGACACCCAGTACAAGGCCCTTGCCAACGGCTCGACCAGCGATCAGGGCATGATCCAGGCGTACTCGATCCTCTCGTCGGTGTTCCAGAATCTCCTCAACAACAACGGGGACCTCTTCAATACGCATACGAGCTCAGCTATCGACGGAGTGCGGGACTCACGCCGGGTCATTTACGACTTCTCCAAGCTGATGCGGCGCGGCAAGGGCATCGCCATGGCCCAGCTGGTGAACATCGTCAGTTTCGCGGTGGGCAACCTGGGACTGAACGACACCCTGGTCATCCACGGTGTCGAGCACGTCGACAAGGCCGTGAAGCCGTACATCGAAAGCCAGCTTGAACACCTGCACAGCAGGGGAGGCCGGGTGGCGTACCTGTACAACGACGTGGACAAGATGCTCGCCGACGCAGCCTTCAACCGGTTCGACGCCGCCGATTACACGATCCTTGGGCCCATGCGTGACGCCACGGTCGCGGCCTACCAGAAGAAGCTGCACCAGGACATCCCGCCGGACCTTGAGGGCCTGGTGACGCAGCGGGGCGAGAACCTCAGCTACCTGCGCCGGGGCGTGACGAACGTGGTCTTCTTCATGGACCTGGCCCTGGGCATCAACCCGGCAAGGACCGGCAAGCGGGTCAGGCTCCCAGGGACGGCGAAGCCGGGAGGCAAGGCATCCCTGGTCAAAGAACGCCAGACCGAGGAGCGCGAAAAACGCATCAACAAACAGGGCGCCCAGGCCCGATCTGGACTTCCGGTCCGACAGCCGGCGGGGTCCAAAAAGGTCCTGGGAACCGGACCTTCCAGGTAATGCGAGATCAAACGACGAAGAAAGGACAACGAATCATGAAGACCGTGATCTCGCATATGCGTTCACACCGAAGCATCGGTTCGACCCGCAGCACTGTCACGGACGGGACATCCGGTGTTCGCACGGGGCGCCCGACGCTCATCCGGCGGATCATCGCTTTGGTGGTGATGGCTCTGCTGAGCGGCGTTGCCGCACTGGTGCTCAGCACTCCCGCCCAATCGGCCGAAGACACAGCCAACTACTCCTTTTATAAGCTCTCCAGCTCACTGGCGGCGTTCTTCTCCAATGCGCAGTCACCGGACGAGAATGCCGCACCGATTGATCCTGCCGTCTGGGGCTCGGTGCTCAATGAACCCGGCAGCGCCGGATCGATGCTGGGCTATGTGGATCCCGATTTCAGCTTCTCCATGGAGTTCCTGAACTCGCAGATTTCCGGCTCTTCCTCGGCAGTGGGCTACGACACGCTGACGTCGAGCACCAACGGCGGCGGAGGCGGCGATACGGCAACCCCCGGCATGCTCGACTACGCCCACTTCGGCGCCACGCTCAACGCCATGGGGCTGGACTCTATGGGCACCGGCCTGTCCCTCGGATTCGTCGAGCCCGTCGCCGGTGGGCTGATGCTGCTGCTGTACATCTTCACCGGTGTCGTGGACCTGCTTTTCGTCGGCATCATCTCGACCTTGAAGGCCTTGAATCCGTTCACGCTGTTCTACGAGGGCGTGAAACTGGTTAGCCCCACCTTCGCCGAAGGGATGACCGGAGGTCAGGCGCCTCCAGGATTCCTCGGAGGCCTGTCAGCATGGATCGGCCAGTGGTACCAGGTACTGAACAACATGGCCTGGACGGTGCTCGTCCCGCTGTTCATCGGCGTCCTGCTGCTGAGCCTGCTGCTGTTCAAGAACATGAACCGCGGCTCGGCCATCAAGAAGATGGTGATCCGGGTGACGTTCATCGGCCTGGGCCTGCCCCTGATCGGTTCGATGTACACCGGAGTTCTGAACTCCATGGGGGACGCCTCCGAGTCCGGCTCCGCCGGTTCCACGCAGGTTGTGCTGAGCACCTACGTCGACTTCCAGAGCTGGGCCTTCAAGAACCGGCTCTACGTGCCCGAGGGTGCAGTTATCGAATGGGAGGCAGGCAAGAACAAGCCCACGGCGGCCGCTCTCGCCAATGTGCGCAACACGGCACTGGAGATCAACAAGGCGACCAACCCAAGCTGGGCCACCATTGCCTCCAGCCTCAACGTGGGCCAGGACAAGAGCTGGACGGACGCCGCCCTCAACGACAGCGAAAGCAACTCCGGCGGCCTGAATGGCTATATGAGCACCATCGACCTGCTTGGCCGGTACATGAGCGGCTCCAAGATCGACGCTGCTTCGTACGAGACCGCGATCAAGGGCGACATTTCCACCTCACGCCCCTACACGAACGGATCTGACGGCAAGCAACAGGTCAGTGAGTGGTTCATCGACTTCAGCGATCCCAAAAAGGGTCTTCCCGAGATCGAGGACCCCGGCAAGGTCTCCGGGAACCCGGTCATGTCCGTCGCCGCCGGCACGGGCCTTCAGTCGAGCAATCCCGGGGCAACCTTTGGCACCAAGAAGTTCACCAGCCCGAGCCAGTGGGGATGCCAGTCGTGGGTTTCCACGGGCGACGGCGGGCCGCTGAACTGCAACATGTCCACGCTGTCGATGTACAACTACCTGAACACGTCGTTTGGCGAGGATTCCATGACGATGTACTCCTCGAACAAGTCCACGTCCGGGGCTACCCGCGAGATGCATAACTCGGTGACACAGGTCGGCACCGGAGTCATGAGCGGCCTGTACTGGTTGAACGCGATGGTGCTGCTGGGCAGCTTCGTCATCATCGGCCTGGGTTATGCCCTGGCGATGCTGTTCTCCAACATTCGGCGCGGCTTCCAGCTGATCACGGCGATCCCGTTCGCAACGGTCGGGGCAGTGCCCGGCATCGCGAAGGTCATCATCTACGCCACGGCGATGATTCTGGAAGTAATCGTGACCCTGTTTATCTACCGGTTCATCCAGGTGTTCCTGATCTCGATCCCGCAGATCGTGGAGATGCCGTTCTCGGCTGTACTCAATGGTGTTGCTCCCGGCGACACGGCAGCCATCAACCTGCTCAGCGGTGGAACGGTTTCGATGGTGATGACGGTGCTCTCGATCATCGCCTTGATCGCTTTCACCGTGCTCGCGCTGCGGGTCCGCAAGACTCTCGTCAAGTCGATCAACGAGGTCGTGACCAAGCTGATCGACAAGTTCATGGATACCAATATCGCTCCTCCCGGTGGCAAGGGTGGCATGATGCCGGCGCTGGCCGGCGGCCTGGCCTCTGGTGCCGGCATGGCGGCGGCGAGCAAGGCCATGGGTGGTGGTGGCATCGGTGGCGGTGCGCGCAAGCCCGGTGGTCCCGGTGCGGGTCCCGGGGGTATCCAGGCAGGCGGGATCCCCACGGTGGGAGGTCCCGGCAGCGGGCCTGGTGCAGACGGCGCTCCGGCTGGTTCCCTTACTGTCGGCGGCGGCACAGACATGGACATCTCCGGTGAGGCCGGCGGCCCCGGATCCGGTGGACCTGACGGTTCCGGCGGAGATCCTGGCCGAAACGGGCAGTCCGGCGGACCCTTGGCGCTGGGCGCCGGTTCCTCAACCAGCGGTGCACTCGGGATGCGCGGTGCCGCGGCCGATGACCAGTCCGTGGCGAAGGCCGTCCAGGCCCAAGGTGGATTGTCTGAACCGGGCAGCAAGGGCAGCGGCGACGTTCTCGACACGATGGCAGGTTCCATCAACAAGACTCAGTCCCAATACGGCGCAAAGGACAAGGCTCTTGCAGAGGGTGCCGTGGCCGGCGGCAAGGCCGTTGCCAAGGGCGCCGAAGCAGCCGGACGCGGGATGGCCGGAGATGCCGTTGGTGCCGCAGCTGCCGGTACGGACGCGCTCGGCCATGCCAAAAAGGTCCAAGGCAGCGCCCAGCAGGCACAGGCGATCCAGAAGGAGATCAACGCCCCCGCAACCTCGACCAGCGCTAAGGGTGCGGGTAAGACCCTCCGAGCCGGTGCAAGCAAGGCAGCCCCTGCCGCCGCAGGACGCCGCGCAGCGGCAACGGGCACACAGGCTCCCCGCCCGTCCCACGCAGCACCCGGCAAGGCTGCTCCCGCGCCTTCCTCCGGTCGCCGCGCCGCTGCTCAGGCAAGGCAGGGCACCCCTGCCGCTCCCGTCTCGCGACCGGCCCAGGTTCCGGTACGCCAGCAGGCGCCCGGAGCATCACGGGTCGCTTCCAGACCACAGCAGGCAGCTCCCCGTCAGGCACCTGCCACGGTCACTCCGGTTTCCAAGTCGGCCCCTTCACAGCGGCCGCGGGGCAACCAGCCCGCAGCTTCAATCCCGAAACCCAAGCTCCGCCGGCCCGGGAAGGACGGTGATGCCTAATCACAGGACTGATGTTGTGAGGTCGCGATAGAGATGCAAAGGCCGGATGGGCGAAAACGCCCATCCGGCCTTTGCTGTTATGTTCAACGGTTGCGTTTTATGCACGTATTCGAGAAGATAAGGGCAGGAAGCAGGTTGCTGATAAATGGCACTCCAGATAGTATCTTTCGTGGAGGGTGTCTTCAGCCCGACAAAACTGCTCGTATTCAAACCGATAGTGAGGACATCCATGAACACCTTCATCAGTCTGGCCGCCAACGCCGTGGCACCAGCCGCCAGCACAGCCCCGGTCCCCGCACTTCCGACAGCAGCCTGGGACGTCGTTTCGTTCTTCGAGAACGCCGCAGAATTCATCAAGACCGCCGGTGGCGGCTTCCTGATTGCGGTGGGCATTGCTGCGCTGGTGTGGGGCGCCTTCCTGGGCCTCAGAAAGCTGATGAGTGGCCAGCAGAATCAGGACAACTGGATGAAGATCATCGCCCTGATCATCGTCGGCGGCGCCGTCGCCGTTGGTGGTTTCGGCCTCGTCTTCACCATCGGTTCCGGCGGTAAGACCACCATTGAGGATCTGGGTGGAGCCACCATCTTCTGGAGTGCCGGTTCGCTGCTGGGCTTGGCATAAGTCCACAAAGCAGCACCTTCGTCCAGTACATCATCGGTGAAGGATTGACGGGTCGGCGGCCATAAGACCGCCGGCCCGTTTTTCGTCTCGGTGCCGGGCCTGTGAGCAGCCCCACCACACACACCCACTTGATTTCGGCGCACGGCCCGGCAGCCCGGCCTGTGAGCGCCAGCCCCTCTTACGAAAGGCCCTCATCCCATGGCCATCAAAGACTCAGTAAAGGCACTCGGCAGCCGGTTCAAGCTCGATTCACATCACGCGATTGAACGCTTTGGAGTGTTCTTCGGCGTGATCGTCCTGAGCTTTGTGTTCATCTTCGGCGCGGCGGCCACCTCCGCCTACTCCAACAGCCAGACTGCACTCAGCAGCACGGCGCTGTACACACCAACCTTCCTCACGTCGAAGACCAACATCAGCGGGAGCGTACCGGGCCTCTTCGTCAGTGGGGACCGGACCCGTGCCATGGTCCTCATGCAGTTCAAAGACCCGAGCCAGGTCAGCGTAAGCGCACAGGACTACCAGGCGTTCCTGACCGGTTCGACGATGGACCTGAACCGGGAGAGCTTGAAAACAAAGGTCGAAGGATCCGTGTACGTGTTCGGCTCAACCGGCTACATGGGTGTGATGCTCGACAGCGACCAGCCGTTCACCCCGCAGGTCATCAATCTCACCATGCGCTCGAACTCAGAGCTGGTCTACAAGAAGGACGACACCACCACGTCCAGGGATGACGAGGGGGCAACGGACGCTTCCTTCCGGAAGTACGACCAGTGGCGCGTTTTCTTCAATCCGGGCGGTTCCGAAGCCACCGTCAGCACGGCACTCGACGGCGACAAGATCGACGTGGGGGCAATCTTCAACGAGGTCGTGACCTCTGCCGAGGAACAGAAGATCCGGGATTCCCTCGACGCCCAGCTCGCCTTGATGCAGACGGACTTGAACCGCATCAAGGACGCAACGGCGGAGCTGGAGCGCACAACGGCGGACGGCGGGACGCTGCGCCTGGTACCCCCGGCAGTTCCGAAGCAGATTGCAGGGGATGAGGTCACCGGCAAAGCCCAGGTCGGACAGAGCCCCTCGACGCTGGATCTGAAGACGGACTACGTCATGCCGATGGGTTACGACTTCGACTGGCGCAGCGGCAACGTGAAGGCCGGCTACCTCAAGGGTCTGATACCCGAGGGCTCGAACTACGTGAGCTACCTGGCCGGCCGCTCCAAGGAAACACCGGCGGAGTTCCGGGTCAACGAGCTGACCTGGATGCTGAACGACGGTACGAATCTCAAGCGCGACTACCAAAGCAGCAATATCACGGTGAAGCCCCTGTTCGACATCGTGAACCGTCTCAGCCAGGCCTACCAGGACTACTACAACGACAAGAAGACCTACCAGGTGGACCTGCACACCAAGCTCCTCGACCTTGAGGTGAGCCTGCGCAACGTCGAATCCAACTTCACGGTCAACCAGGGCAAGGACGTCGTCCGGTCCTACTAGGCCGCACGGGCATCGTCCGCACTGAATCACCAGCACCGGTACATACAGAGGGCCGCAGCTGATTCGGCACACATAAGAGAGGGAAGTAGCACATGTCTATTCCGACAGGCGGGGCTGGTGGCCTTGCCAAGGGGGCTGGCTCCAGTGCGTCCAATGCAGGGGTTGCAAAGGCCGGGGCTGCCGCAGCAGGGGCGGCCAAGGGCAATGCAGCAGGGGAGGCAAGCACCGCCGCTGCGGCGGGAAACGACATGGCAAAGAAGGCCGGTATCAACCCCGGGGGCAGCACGGACCGCGCAGCGGCCGATGGCCTGAACAAGCTTCCTGCCGCAGCAACGTCACCGGCAGGTGCGGCAGGTTCGCTCGCAAAGGATGCAGTCGTGGACACGGTCAAAAGAGGCGCCGGCGGCACCTCGGAGGCACGCGAACCAAATGAGCACGACGGGACCGTGGACAAAGCCAGCGGCAGTGGCCTGAGCCGGGCAGCGGCGGCCGGGGCGGCTGTCCCAGCTGCCAGCACTGCCGGGCAGCTGATGTTTGCCATGATGCTGCTCAACTGGCTCAAGAGCATGTTCTTCTCCGCACTGGCCCTGGCGGTGAATCTGCTCAACACGATTATCGCGGTGGCCGTCACGGTCGGAAAGGCGATCTTCGGTGGTGCGATGGCAGCCGGGGCCGCCGTCTCCAGCTTTCTGGGCGGAGCGGTGTCGGCTGCAACCGCCGCGGTCTCTGTCGCTGTCACCGGATCCCTGGTCGCCGGCATCGGGGTGGCCTCGATCGCTGCCGTCGGCATGGGCAACGAGGTCGCACAGCGTGACGGCCGGCTCTTTGACTGCTCGATCGACGTTGTGGCAGCTGTTGACTCTGCGGACAAGGATCCGGTGGATTCCAGCCCCGCGAAGACCCTCGCCAACGCCAAACTTGTCTTTGGTGTGCTGAGCGCCTGGGGCATGTCCGACGAGAACGTGGCAGGCATCCTGGGCAACTGGGACGCGGAGTCCGGAATCGACCCGACAGGCGTGGAAACGGTTACCGGTGAGCCGTTCACCCTGGGCCCGAAGAAGAAGGATGCCGAGTCCAAGAACTTCGACGTGGACCAGGTTGATCCGGCGTATGGCGCGAAGTTCCCCGGTGTGGATCTGCTCGGTATTGGGCTGGGCCAGTGGTCCAATGGCCGCAACACCCTGCTGCGTAACTACGCCGCGGGCGCCGGCCAGCCCTGGTCGACGCTGGAGACCCAGCTGGGGTTCATGATTTCCAAGGACTCCGGCGCCCCGGTGATCAAGCACATGATCTCCACGCCCATCGGTTCGGCCAAGGAAGCGGCTGTGTACTTCCACCACAAGTGGGAGAAGTCGGCCGACAGTTCGATGGACAAGCGCGAGGCAGCCGCCAACAAATGGTTCGCGCAGATGGGCGCCTGGGAAAAGAACCAGTCGCTGGCTGACTCGATCCTCGCCCAGTCCGGTTCGACTCTGGGCGATGCCAACAACAACCGCGTGAGCACCGCCCAGGCGAACTGCAAGACGGACAACAAGATGCGCACGGCCGGCCTGAAAGAAGGTGGTCTGACGCTCGAAGAGGCCCAGGATTTCATGGAGACGTACAAGTCCGAGGGTGAGGCTGTCCTGGCCGAGGCCTTCGGCGGCGGCGGCCCCGGTGACTGCGGTTATGGAAAGGCCGATAACTGTGTCGGGTTCTCCTCGTACTTCCTGTGGAAGTTCACCTCCTTCAAGGAGTACGCCCGGGGCAACGGCATCGACACCGCGGCTTCACTGGCGAAGATGACCGACAAAGAGACCAGCCACACCCCGACCCCGTACTCAGTGTTCTCGATGCAGACCGACCAGCCCGAGGGACACACCGGCGTCATCCTGGGCATCCAGGGTGATCAGGTGATCATCGGCGAGGCGAGCTGCGGCACCAATCATGCAGGCACGAGAGCATATGCCCGTCCGATCAGCGAAGTGCAGGACTGGGTGTTCACGGACGTATCTGATCTGTTGACCGATGAAGCAATGTCATCGTGAAAAGTGACCATACTTCCCGGCCTACGAGTAAAAACGAAGAGGAACAGCATGGTTGAGAAGAACGGAACCCCCGGCAGTGAGCCGGTGGTGCGGCGGGTGAAGCCCGCTGATACCGGGGCCGCCGAGAAGCCTGCATCGCGGGTCTTGGCAGCAAAACCGAAGGCGGTACCGCGCACAAAGGTCACTCCTGAAGAGCTCGAAGCCAGGTTCACAGCAGCCCTCGCCAGCCGTAAGGCGCAGAAAGCCGGCAAGACGCCGCGGGACATGGGCAAAGTGGCCCGCATCGTACTCGCCTCCGCCCTGGGTGTCGGCATCGTCGGCTTCAGCCTGGGCATCAACAATGCCGGCGAACAACACACTGTGGCGGTCAAGGCCAACGAGGACAAGGAAGCGGCCATCACAGGGGCGCTGGAGGAACTGACCCCGGCCAACGGCAAAAACACCAGGCAGGAGCTGGTGGATGGTCTCGCAGCTGCGCAGAAGCGCAGCGATGAGCTCGCGGCCGCGCAGCAGCAGTTCGCCTCGATCGCCTACGCAGGCAATGACGATCCCGGTTCCAACGACGGACGGCCGAAGCCGGCTGTACTCAAGTCGCTCGATCATCGCAAGGCGATCACCCCGTTCTTTGACCCGGGGTCCCTGATCCTCAGCGATGACCAGGCGTACACCTTCCGGACCGAGGACCTTCTCGGACCCGGTCGGATTGATCCGCGCCAGCCATGGTTCACCAGATACGAGCCAGTGACTGACAATTCGAGCGGTACCGACAGCCAGACGGCCGCCGGCACAGCCCGGAAGGCCATGGATCCTGCCGGATACACCTGGAGAACGGCGTCGGTCACCCTGTCCGGCACCCCCGGGGTCATGAGTGTGGTCTGGACAAACAGCGACACCACCACCGGTGATCTTCTGGCATGGGCCACCGCGCGGTATTCGGTGAAAACCAACACCTTCCGGGGCCTGAGTGTGGGAACGACCACGCGGGGCGACAGCTTCGGGCTGAAGGTTGGCAGTACCAGCCCTGGGACCGGATCAGGCACGGCCACAGGAGGGAATGCGTAATGCGCACCTTTTTCTATCGCAACGCACTGCTCATCCTCCTGGCAGGAGTCTTTATCATCGCGGGCGTCTCGTACTTCGTCGTGACCGGTTCCCAGCAGGAACAGGTGGCAGCACAGGACAAGCAGATCACCGAGCTCGACCAGCAGATGCAGGCACGCCTGAAAAGCGCCAGGGACGAACAGCAGGCCGTGGTGGACGCCGCCTTGGGCACGAGCGCCCAGAGGATCAACAGCGACACCGCGGTAATCCGGGACTTCGTCAAGACGGTGGCAACCTGGCGGACGGGGGAGGAGTACGCCGCGGCCCGCGAGTCGGTGATCCGCAAGTACAAGCTGAAGGAGGACTCACAGTTCCTGAAGACGTACTTCCAGGAACCGGTGTTCAACACCGACTCTTCCGGGAACCGGATCTACTACGTGGACACCCAAGGCCTGAACTCTTCGCTCACCTCGATGGAGGTGGTCCCGCTCGGTGTTTCGGGCACCGAGTACCGGTACATGGTCCTGGCCGACCTCGGTTCCTCATCGAATGACGGCAAAGCCAGCGCCGACAAGACCTCGGTGATCTACCTGACCATCGACGGGGAGGGTGCCATGACCAACGTCTCGGGATTCGCCTCCGTGTCAGGGGAGCGGATGTCGCGCTAGGTTCCGACACCGCGCCGGCCATCGGAACACCGCCAATAAGCAGCCGCATCCTGTTCAAACGGGGTGCGGTTACTTTGTTCTTACGGTATGGTTATGCACATAAACCAGTAGATTACGTGCAGAACGCTCCCGCACAAATTATCGTTTTGCCCTTCCGAAAGGATTGCACTCATGAGCCGCACGACCGGTAAGACTGGAACCGTCCCGGACAGGACCCTCGCACTTGCCTCATCGGCCGCACCCTCTACGTTCGGTGACCGGATCTACCTCAGGTTCGGAAAGCTCGGAACGACGGTGATTCATCGCCTTGTATCGGCGGCTCTACTGGGTTTGGTGCTCTTCGCGGACTACCTGATTGTGCTGTTCACGGCCGTCAACGTGCTGCCCAACATTGCAGTGCTGATCCAGCACGGCACTGGGGTGACGCTGGAGGCCCGAATGGACGCCGTCATCGCAGGCTGGCTGATTCCGGTGCTGTTCATTGCCGCGGCGGTACTCGTCGCGGAGATCTTCCTGATGCGTAAGCTCTGGCGCTCCGCCACTGATGTGAGCCGTCGTCTGCGGCGGTCGCTGTTCCGCCTGGCCGACGTTCAGAAGCAGGCGTCACCGGCCGCCGGCAACACGAAGCTGAGGACCCGTGAGCCCAAGGCCGCAGCGGCCTCCTAAACCCAACAAGTCAGCGACAACAGACAAGGAAGTACGGCCATGAAGGTTGCAGGGATCAAGATGACAGACCCGTGGGCATCGCGGATACTGCGCAGCAGGGGAGTCCGGACCGAAAGGGTTGCCAGTGCCCCCGTGGAGACCGTGGTGCAGATGGAACAGGTTTCCTTTGAACACCACGGGCCCGAGCGGAACTACCGCCCGCTGCTGCACCTCACCGGTGAGCTGCGCTCAATCCTGCCCAATGAGTCGCTGCCCTTTGGCATTGAGGAGGTGACATTCCGTTCCGGCCTGGGTCCGATCGTGGATGCCTTCTACGAGTTCGACGATGCCCAGCTCACCGAGCTGGTCAGCAAGGGTTACTTCACCGAAGGGTTCGAGCCTCCGGCCAACATGGCAGGAATCCCCTGGGAGCTTCCGACCACCATCGACGCGCTGATCCTGGCACCGGATCACGAGGACGACGCTCCGGTGGTGTTCGTGACCATCCATGGACAGACCGAACTGGCCCTGGATGTAGCGAATAGCGGCTACGACCTGGCGGAGTACTTCGAGAACAGGCTCACTCCCGAAGCCGAGGAGGAGCGGGCCCTGAGCCGTCCACAGCAGGGCGTGCCCACCAGGTCCGGGGAGATCAATGACCTCCTGGCAGTTGACGAGTTCATCCTTCCCCATGCTGTCCTGGCCAAGGGCGGCGCCCAGCGGTTCCAGGGCCTGGCAAAACAGTCAGGAGAATTCCCGGTAGTACGCGCCAGCATCTTCGAGGAACTGATGGCCGAGTTTGAGGAACAGCGCAATGCCGAAGCGGCGGCCCTTGCGGCCCGTCCCGTCGAGTACGATCCGGACACCGTCGAGGGCGTTTACCACCACCGCATCGCTCCGGGCGTGACCAAGGCACTCACCATGCCCAGCGAGGACGCGGTTGCCTTCGACGCGCCGGAGGGTTTCGTCCAGGTCGCAGACGCCGTGGAAGCAGAGCTGAAGGCTCCTGAAAAGGACGAGGGCCTGCTGGATTTGAACCTGGAGGAACCGGACGAGGAACTGGATGTGCTTCCCGTTGCCATCACCCCCGAGACCGACACCGGAACCAGCACTACCGAACAGCGCACCCGGCGCGTGCAGCGGACGCTGGGGCACGAGAAGGCATTGGAACTGGACCACGGCAAGGTGGATGACGGACCCGAACTGGGTTAGCCCGGCAGGGACAGATGTTCCGCCCGGATGGAGAGGCTGTGTTTGCCCAGGCAGCACAGCCTCTTCATTTTCCCGAAGCAACACAGCAGCACGGGGCTGATCCCCCGGGAAGAGCACGCCATGAACCTGAAGCAGTCGATCGTTGTCGTCAACGAATACACGGTGAAGTCACGGACGTCGGGTAAGGCCAGCCGGGGCGGCACACCTGGGGACTATGTCACCCGCTATATGGCCCGGGAGCTGGCCACCGAGCCGCTGGCGCCCATCAGGCGACAGCGCACCGACGACTTCATCCTGCGCTACATGGCACGCGAGAACGCCACTGAGGCAGCCGACAGCAAGCCGGAGGTGAAGGCCCGGATGAAACGGTCCCAGGGCGCCGGCGGGGTTGCCTTCGGATACGGACAGGTCAGCCTCTCCGATGACCAACTCAAGGCCGCCAGCAGCGACATCCAGGACTGGTTCGACAAGGGCCATACCGTCATGAAAACGGTCTTGAGCTTTGACCAGGAGTATCTGCGCAGGCACAAGATCATCCCGGAAGACTTCGTGTGCGCAAAGAAGGGTGACTACCGCGGCCACCTGGACCAAATGAAGCTGCGGATGGCCGTGATGCGCGGCTTGGAGCGGATGGAAAAGTCCTTCTATGACGACCTGCGCTACGTCGGAGTCATTCAGGTCGACACCGAGCACGTCCACTGCCACCTGGCCATGGTTGACGCCGGAAAGGGCGTGGTGACCGATGACGGCACTCAACGCGGCAAGATCCATGCCCCGGCCAAGAGCCTGCTGCGGCGCAGCATGGACGCCTGGCTGGACGAAAAACAGACCGTCAGGCACATGAGTTCGGCTGTGGGCTACGAACGCCGCAACGTGGCCACGTTCGTCAAGCGCTGGGCGCACCAGCAGATGTTGCGCGAATCGCTGCCGCAGTTTCTGATCGCGTGCCTGCCCGAGGACCGGCGACTCTGGCGCTCCAGCACTAACCACGAGTCGATGAAGAAGCCGAACAGGATCGTCCGCCAGCTGGTCGAAGAAGTCCTGGCCCGGCCCGAGTCCCCGCTGCCCCATGCAATGGGGCAGGTCCACGAGTATGTCAACCACCGCCGTAAGGCTGAGGGTCTCAGCGAGCCCCAATGGCGTCGGCTGATCGAGAACGGCCGGGAGAAGATCATCGAACGCGGCGTCAACGGGGTCTACGGTCTGCTGAGGTCACTGCCAGATGATGCCCTGCGCGTCCGTACTCCAATGCTGGACGCCATGGGTCTGGACTACGAGGAACTGGCCGCACGGGCAGGTGAGAACTCCAAACAGGGGCAACAGGACGACCTGCTCGGCTTCGGATTCAGGCTGCGTAGTTATTCCTCCCGGTTGGAGCACCACCGGGAGGAGCGCACCGCCTATCACGAGAACGCCAGGATCTGGGAAAAGGCTGATGACGCGGGCATTGCCTCCGTGTCGTCACGGGTGTTGTACGACTTCTACCTGGAGGAGGAGGAGTACCACGCCCGGTGTGCGGCCAAGTACCAGAAGTTCCTGGCCTTCGCCTCGCCGGCGGAGGACTGGTACCAGCAGTGGGAGAAAGTCGCGGAATACGGGGAACGCCTTCTGTCACTGGAATCCATGCGCAGGGATGCTTCGTTGCGCAAGATGCGGGATGGCAACGAGGCCGAGAAACTGGGGCGGGACATATACGGTCAGCCCGGCGCCCATCTGCTCACCCTCAAAGGCACCGCAGGCACAGCCGTGCTCGATGACCGGATCGCAAGGATGCGGGCAAACTACACCAGCCGGGTGGACGAGCTGCGCACCGAGCTCGCCGCCCATGGCCTGCAACTAAAGATCATCGCGGACCCCGAGGGCAAAGTCCCGGACACGGCTGAGATTTCCCCGGGCGCCGAGTACGACTTCGAGGATGTCAAAGGTCTGGATCTGCATCACATGCGGTACGACTTCTCCTCGGATGTGCAGGTGGGCCGGCGTGCCCGTTCCCAATTCGTGCAATGGGCCAAGTCCCGCCGGGACCATCGGGACAGGGCTGCGGAGTACCTGCGGGCGACCGGCCAGACGGAGGCCATCGAGAACCTGCCGATGGCCGACATCGACGCCATGAACGCCCTGGCCAGCAGGCTGGAACGGGACCCTCGAGCGGTGCTGCTATCTGAAGTGGCTGCGATCTCCCGGGAACGAGAGCTGCTGCGGCGCTCCCGCACAGTTCGGCTCGGGTCGGACTTGGTGAAGCAGGTGGAGTCTCAAGTGGACCAGATCATTATTTCCGGGGTGCCGGAGGTCCACCGGCAGGAAAGCCAGCTACTTGCACTCTACCCGGGGCAGTCACGTATAAATGACGGTTTAGAGTGAATTTTCTACTTGTTTTCGAGTGTTCCCAGCTTGGTACTGGTGCATTCACACATGTGTGTACTACTCTGTGAATGTCCCGTCCAAAAAGCTTCATTCTTTGCGGACACGGACAGCCATCGACGGCACCGGGCGACCAGACGCGCGGATCGAATTCTAAGGAGACATATCGTGGCAAATCTCAAGGGTCCGGGTTCAATGAAGGCGGTCAACCTGATCGCAGTAACCTTCCCCAACAGCGTCACCAAGGACGGGAAGTCTCGTTACCTGGATGTCCAGATCAACGCCCAGGATCAGCGTGGTCCCGCCCAGACAAACCTCCACCTGGTCACAGAACGGGTGAAGGACAAGGAAGGCAAGGACCGCATCAACAACGGCGCTCCTTACTCGACCGCCCAGTTCGACGCCATCAAGGAAGCAGCCGGCAGCAACGTCGTCACGCTCCCCAACGGCGCGGAAGTCTACGCGGTGAAGGCGGACCTCATGCCGTCCAGCCGCAAGTCGGGCCTGGTACTCAACACCAAGACGATCGAGCCATCCGAATTCGCTATCGACGCAAAAGTGCTGGACACCCAGTTCGCGTCGGTGAAGTCCGCAAAGGAAGCAGCCAAGGAAGCAAAGGCCACCGAAGCCCCGCAGGCGGCCGAAGCGCAGGCGGAGGCTCCTCAAGCTGTCGCCGCCGAGGCAAAGGTTGATGAGCCGGCCCTCGCCTAACCGTCAACAACACCGGAAGCCCGTGCTGGGAGTCATTTCTCAGCGCGGGCTTTCGTGCTTTCAGAACCAGAACATCCACAACAGAGCAGGGAGACACCGGCCATGGAGGCTAACGAACAGAACAACGGTCAAAAAAAGCGCGGCTTTTCCTCACAGGCGGGCCTGGGTTCCTTTATTGGGGCCCGGAGAGCACCGGCGAGGATCGTTCCGAGGAAGTCCCTCGACGTCGGAGTGCCAGCCCCGATCCAGAGCGTTCCCCCGGAGATCCTCAATCCCGGCGGACAGGATCAGCACGGGGACGGCCCCGGCGTGACCGAGGTTGCGGCCAAGGGCTTTGGTAGAGGCGTAGCCGCCGGGGTCCAGGGGCAGGCATTGGACCAAGCGGGACGGGGTTTCGAAGCAGTTCTCGATGGCCCGCTGCCGGGGGTGGCAGGACCTGTTGTTGACGCCCTTGACATCGTCCAGAAGAAGACACCCGCCGTGCCCGGACGGCCCAAGGTGGTCATGAATCCTGCGCACGTTGCGTCCCTGGCTGCCCTCGATGCCCGCTCAGAAGAGGGGCTTTCCGGATCCGGTCGCGACTACGGCCGCTGATCTATCTGCGTCAGTCCACGGGCGGCTGCTCAACGAAATTGGAGCAGCCGCCCTGGCGACTTTGAGCATAACCGTATTACTGCGAGTATGCTGATAATCAAGCATATTCTAGTTTTTATAACCGAGACTAAGCAGGTGCCATGATCGACAACGATACGCTCACGACCCAGTACACGATCCTGATGGCGTACTCACACCGCTTGAAGGCGGCAGAACGGCCCATCGTGGGCCGTGACCAGGAGATTTCCCAGCTCATGGCGTCGATGAGCCGCCCTGAGCTGTGCAACGCGCTGCTGCTGGCACCAGCCGGCGCGGGTAAGTCGGCCCTGGTGCAGGCCACCATGTCCACTGACACTCATCGGGTGTACCGGGAGGTCGATGTGGCCAGCATGGTGTCTGGACTGACCAACCTGGAAGAGCTGGCCGGCCTTCTCAAGCGCTTCTTCGACGAGGCCGAGCGCTACGCGCAGAACGAGGATCAGGAACTGGTCCTCTTCATGGATGAGTTCCACCAAGTTGTTCAGCTGTCACCGGCTGCCGTGGAGGCCCTGAAGCCAATTCTGGCTGCCTCCGGCGCGCGGGGCATCAGGATTATTGCCGCTACGACGTACGACGAGTTCAAAACCCACATTGCGCCCAACCAGCCTTTGGTGGAGCGTCTCCAACGCATCAACCTCACGCCGACCGATAAGGCGACGACGATCAAAATTCTGCGCGGCATGGCTGAACGGTACGGAGTAGCCGAACAGTTTTACGATGACCACCTTTTTGAGCAGATTTACGACTACACGGAGCGGTTTGTTCCGGCCTCCTCCCAGCCTCGCAAGTCGATTCTGGTCCTGGATTCAATGGTGGGCTGGCACCGGCACACCATGCGCCCAATGGACCGCTCGCTGCTGGCCGATGTGCTTCTGGAGTCGATCAATGTCAACGTCGCCTTCCGGGTAGACGCGGTCAACATCAAGGCACAGCTGGATTCCAAGGTCTTCAGCCAGCAGTACGCCACCAGCGCGGTGGCACGCAGGCTCCAGCTGTGCGTGGCGGACCTCCATGACAAGACCAAGCCGATGGCGTCATTCCTGTTCACAGGTTCCACCGGTGTCGGCAAGTCCGAGCTGAGCAAACAGCTTGGCCGCCTGTTGTTCGGCGATGACCACCGCCGTCTGATCCGCTTCGACATGACTGAGTACGCCGCGGATTCATCCCTGGCAGCATTCAAGTCCGAACTTTCATCCCGGGTGTGGCAGCTCGGTCACGCGGTGATCCTGTTCGACGAGGTCGAGAAGGCAGCCCCGACCGTGATCAGGCTGCTGTTGCAAGTCCTTGACGACGGCCGTCTCACCGACGACAACAGCCGCGAGGTTTCCTTCCTGAACACCTACATCATTCTGACCACCAACGCCGGCGCGGAGATCTACAAGACCATCGCGCAGTACGAGGAGGATGACACCGGATCAGGCGAGAAGCTCAAGGACTACACGAAGCAGATCCGCCGTTCGATCACCAGCACCCAGGGCGAGAACCGGTTCCCGCCCGAACTGCTGGGGCGTATCGACGCCATTGTGCCGTTCCAGCCGCTTTCCCGTGAGACTCAGCGCGCGATTGTGTTGAGCAAGATGCGCCAGCTGGCCAAAGAGGTTCTCACCAAGCACAGCGTGAAGGTCCAGATCGACGACAAGGTGCTCCAGTACCTCATCGACGACAAGGGGGACACCGAGTCTGATGCCGGCGGCGCGCGTGCGGCGATCGGCAAGCTGACCGACGAGGTTTTCACCGAGGTTGCCGCGTTCATCAATGCGCATCCCGGGGAGCGGTCAATCCGCGTCGACGTCCGGGGTGACCTGGTTAGTGACAACAAGCAAATACTCAAAACCGATGCCAATATTGAAGTGACAGCCTATCGGTGATGCGTTAGTCTGATAAACGAGCCGAAACGTAGTCCTTTGGACCGAGTCGGGCCACATATTATTCACATAGCCGGTCCAGCGGACTACCAGCCAAAAAAGAGGGAAGGGACGACCATGTTGCTTAGGAAGAAAACCCGGGACGCGGAGGCCGGCGGGACCGAGCCTGAAGGCGGCGGCGTTGCCGTCGCAACCAAGAAGCGCAAGCCACAGGAGCTGCTGTCGAGCGTCGTAAAGGAGTCCACCGTCGGGGCAGCCGTTGCCCTGCTGCGGGAGAACGAGCGCTTTGCCCTTCCCAGCGGAAAGTCCTGGGTAGTGCTCGCGCTGCCGGTGAAAAACATCGGCGGCCTAAGCATGAAGCAGAAGAATGACGAGGCCAAGGGCTCGCTCATCGAACTGATCACGGCCGACGAGATTGCCACCGTCGCCACCGCCGACATGCTGGAGTCGGAGATCTTCGGGATCATTCCCTCCGCGAAGACACTCGGCCGCATGGACGAGTTCAGCCTCCTCAAGAACGCTGAGTACCTGTGGGTGGTTCTGACCCAGAACGCTGCCGGAGCGCTTCTGGCCGACCCAGTGGCGCAGGCATCCTATGCCCAGGCCGTTGCTGTTTCGGAAGGTCATTCGACCCTGGAGCAGATCCTTCCCGATGTCTGGAACTGGGGCGGGGGCAAGATGGGAGAAGCCGCTGCTTCCACGGACAACACCCCCACGGCCGCCGTCGCCGCCGTCCCCGACGGCATCCCCACGGATGAGCCGTTGGTCGGTGACAGCCCGGACTTTCCCGAAGACGACAGCCCGTTCGGGGACGCTTCCATTGGTGACGACGAGCCCATCGACTACAACGAGCTGGCCGGTTCCGACGAGGTCCCGGACATTGCGCCGGATCTCAGTGAGTACGAGCATGAATTCGCCGACTCCGGGGACGAAGCAGACCAAGCGGCTGACAAGCAGGATTACCGCGACGACCGGGTGATCGACGAGGCGGAGGTCCGTTCCTCGATCGCCCGCCGGTTCCTCAGCTCCGACCTTGACCTTGAAGTTGATTTTGAGACTTTTGAGACCAACTTCAATACGGGATCGCCGATCGTTTCCTTCCCCCTCGAAGAGGACGCCTCCGACTGGCTGGGCCGCCAGATCAACCAGCTGGCACGCCAGGCCAACACTGAGCTGGAGCAGCTGCACGTAGACAACCAGAACGCGCTGCGTGAGCTGTACGTCTCCCTGATGTCCCAGCACATCGAACGGGTCATCGTTGATGTCTCCCCGGACCGTGAGGGTTCCTATTACCACCGGCTGATGAAGGCAGCCAAGGACGATCTGGCCGAACGGCAGAGGTCGACTCCTGAAGAAGTTTCCGCGCTGCGCCGCGAACTGAACGAGCGGTACGAGAACGAGGCTCAGGCACGCGGCCGCCAGGCCGCGGAGCAGGCCATTCTGCGCTACAAGGAGCAGAACCGTCCCCGCCACGAGCGTGAACTGGCCGAGATTGGATTGACGGCTGAGCGAGCTTCGGAGGAGTTCTTCGACGGCGCCCAGCAGATCATCCTGGATACGCGCCGTAAGGACGCGCAGGCACGCCTGGACTTGGGCAAGACCAAGATCCTGGACGTGCTCATGGAGCGCCAGCAGGAGCACCGTGAGGCTGAAGAGGAACTGCTGCGCACCTGGAGCGCCCAGATGATGACCTTCCTCGACGAGAACCGCAAGGGCGACCTCGCCCGCAGCGAGGCTCTGGCTGAGCAGCTTTCCCGCGAGAACCAGGTCGAGGCGCTCAGGGCCGAACACGCGGCCCGGGTGCAGGAACTCAAGGCCGAGCAGGAAGCCCGGGTCCGGGAGCTCAACGCCGAGATGCAGAAGTTCCGCGAGGATGCCGTGGCCGAGCTCAATGCGCGGGAGTCGACCTGGAACCACTCGCTGTCCCTGGAACAGCAGAAGGTCATTGCAGCCGACAACCGCGCCTCGGATCTGCTCAAGCAGTTCGAGACGCTTGGGCCGGCCATCGAAGAGCAATACAAGAACGAGATCCGCACCCTTCGCACAGACAAGGAATCGTATTCCCTGGAGTTGGAGCGGGCATCAAAGATCCAGTCGCGGGCTAACAAGATCATGGTCGTCCTGATCGTTGTTCTGGCTCTCGCGGCTCTCGCGGTCGGCTTCATTATCGGCGCTGTGGTGAGTGGCTCGCAGGCTGCGCCGGCAGCGGCGGCCGCGGGTGTGTGGCACGGCGGCGAGGGATTCTTCCCGACGCTGTAGATCCGCACAGGCAACGAGGCGGGGCATGGTGTGGTTTCTCCTATTGGAGGACCGCCATGCCCCGCTTTGTTCGTGTAGACTCGCAATAAGATACGCTGATAAACCAGCATAAATTGCATATTTGCATATAGCGTCTAAGCAAGGAGAGCCCGAATGGCCGGAAAGAGCAGCAACAGGCGGGCGTCCCGTCCGGATGCGACCAACTGGGAGAAGGTCTCGGCGAAAGACCACCGCGAGACGCTGGCAAACCGCGACGTTTATGAGGACCAGCAGCTTGACCGGTCGAAGATCAATCCGATGCTGTCCGCGACCAGCCGCACCTGGGTGTCGGTTATCGCCGGCGTGGTCGTGTTTGCCCTGGCCTGGTGCCTGTTCACCGTGGGGGTTTTGCTGTTCAGCAGTTTCGGTGGAGCCCTCAGCGGCATTGGTTCAGGGGGTGACTCCAAGTCCGAGGCACCCAAATACGTCGAATCCGTGATTCTGACGCCGGCTGAGGCGCGGAAGCTGGGGGTTGATAACCCCGGTAGGGGCACCCTGGAGTGTGTCTTCGCCCTGGACCAGTCCGGCCAGATGCTCGACAAGATCTGCCATAAGTCCAAAGACGAGATTCCCGTCCCGCAGTGGTACGTCGACCAGGTGGGTGACGCCGAAGCAGTCGGACAGAAACCGGCTGTTGCGGCTTTCCAGGCAGGCCTGCTGACAGTTTCTCTCTGGAAGGTGCTGTTTTCCCTGGCACTGGGTGGCATGACCGTAGGGCTGCTCTATCCATATCTGATGCGCAATCTCCAGGCCCAGAACCTGATGAACGACACGACCGACATCAACCAATACGCCAACGACCAGCACATCGCGCTTCCCGAGGAGATCCAGCGGAAGTTCGACTGGTTTCCGGACGTGGGGGCCCACAGCAGCGTCCAGCCCAGCTCGATGATCAGCCACATGATGCTGACCAACAAGGGCCTGAAGAAGGTCGCGGTGTCCCAACGGGCCCAGCAGGACATCGTCGACGCAGACGGCGACATCGAATACCTCAAAGGCGAGATCCTGCGCGACAACGACGACCGTGCGCTCACGACGATGGAGCCGATCATCGACGAGGAGTTCGGCGCAGCGCTCTTTGATGCCTCCGGCCTTCCGCAGGACAAGGGTCTGCGGAAGTTCTATGACGTCTCCAAGATTCCGTACAACCCCGGCAACAAGAACCTGGACAAGCTCAAGGGCTTCGACACTGTCGGTGACCTGATCAATAAGGACTGGGACTTCCCTGAGTACGAGGTCCAGCGCCCCGGAGGGGCGTACATCGTCGATACCGCGCCGGTGAACACCATGGTGCTGGCCATCACCCGTGCCGGTAAGGGACAGACCTATATCGAGCCCATGCTCGATATGTGGATGCGCGAAAAGCGTCCCAACAACGTGGTGATCAACGATCCCAAGGGTGAACTGCTGGTCAAGAACTACGTCAAGGCCACCATGCGGGGCTTCCAGGTCGTTCAGTTCAACCTGATCAACGCCATGAAGACGGACATCTACAACCCGCTCGGAATGGCCGCCGACGCTGCCCGCGAAGGTGACGCGACCAAATGCGCGATCTACGTCGAGAACATCGCCGACGTGTTCTTTCCGACTGACGGCGGTGAGGACCCGGTCTGGCCCAATGCGGCGAACAACGCCTTCAAGCGCGCCGCGTACGGTCTGATCGACTTCTACCTTGAGGAGGAGCGCGAGCTGCGCGCCATGGCAGCCAGGACAGGCATGGACCCGCAACAGCTTGAGGTCAAGCTCGATGAGATGTGGGGCAAGGTCACCCTGTACAACTGCTACCAGTTGTTCGTGCAGCTGACCTCGAAGAAGATGAAGAACCCGGAGAAGGAGCTGGAAGCACGCTTCAAGGCCGGGGAGTTCGATGGGCTGGAGAACGGCCAGGAGATCTACAATGCCGAGTTCGAGATTGCTCGGCGCAAAGCGGCGCTCTGGGAGGACAAGCCGGAGACCGACATGCTGACGCTGTACTTCTCGGCCACCGAGGCGATGCCGATGAACACCATGCGGACCCTGATCGCCAACGCGAACAATGCGCTGAAGGCCATGGCCGGCGCCGAGAAGATGCTCGCCAGCGTCTACGGCATCGCGATCACGGCGATGAGCTTCTTCACCGATCCCACGATCTCGACGCTTACCTCCGGGACGCCCAGCCAAAACACGGACCTGGGAGGCCTGAGCTTTCCGCGGCGCATGGGAGTGCGGTTCGGCATGAACTACCTCAAGCGCGACCACCTGATCGGCTCTCAGGCCAAGTGGGACGCCTACAACGACCCCATGTTCACCGAGTCCCTGGGCAAGGACTTCGAGCACGAGGACATCGTGTCCCGTGAAGGCTGGGCCCGGTACTTCTTCCCCGGCAAATTCCCCACGGACAATGCCTACCTGCGGCTGCGCCTGGTGAACCCGCAGACACAAATGCTGATCCGCACCATGTACTTCCACTTCAGGAAGGACTACCAGTCCTCGCTGAATGGCCGCTACTACATCACCGACCCGGTGACGGGGAAGAAGATCGTCAAGAACGGCATCCTGCTGGAACTCCTGCCCGTGAAGGATGAGAGCGGCACGGTCATCCGGTACGAACCCGGGCACACGACCTACCCCCAGATGCGGCTGGACAGCGTCACCACATCGAGCCCTGAAAAGGTCATGGGGAAGGCCCAGGCGATCATCTCCACGATGGTCCGGTATTCGGAATCACCGAAGATGGTTTTCCTGGTGACCCCTCCGCACCTGATGAAGTACGCCAAGCTGATCCTGATCCTGGTCAAGCAGCTGGTGGACCTGAACTTCGACAAGTCGTATATGACCAAGTCCAACCAGAAGCCTCTCTATAAGACGCGCTTCATGCTCGACGAGCTGGGCAACCTCCAGTCCGAGGGCCACGGCATTTCGGGCTTCGAAACTATGCTCTCAATCGGCCTGGGGCAGGAACAGCAGTTCACACTGATCCTTCAGACTCTCCAGCAGCTGCGCGACGTGTACGGGGAGTCCGTGGACAAGATCGTGCAGGGCAATACCTCGAACATCGTGTTCCTGAAGTCCACGGATGACTCGATGCTGGACACGTTGCAGAAGATGTCCGGCACCAGGCACCGCGCTTACACGGACTCCAAGACAGTCACCAAGGACATGGAACGGCTGCTCATGCAGACCGAAGGCAAGGTTTCCTACACCATGAGCGTGAAGGAGGAGCCGGTCATCAGCTACAACGACATGGCCTTCATTTCCGAACGCAACAGCATCGTCTTCCGCGCCGGCGACTCTCCGGTCTGGAACCGCAACGAGACGATCCTGCCGATGTCCTGGCGCCTGTTCAAGGACACGATCGAGCACGCCGGCCACAATTACACGCTGCAAACCATCCCGACGCTCTCCTCGGCGCTGGACTTCGACGTCCGGCTGAACCAGCCGGACTTCACGAAGATGCTCGCCAAGCGGATGGCCCAGGCGGAGCGCGCAGCCGAAGCAAAGGAGCTGTACCAAACCGCGTACGGGTACACCGAGTACGACATCTCGCGCCTGGACCCCGACGTTTACTCCGACGAAGTCATGGGCCTTATCGAGTCGATGGCGTGGGAGGAACTGGGCATAGATCCTGAAAATATGGAGGAATTCGACGCCGATGCCTATGAATCGTCATTCATGATCGACGACGATGAATACGAACCAAACACCGAGGTCATTGAAGCGACGGCCCAACGGATGGAAGCGATGGACCAGATGCGCCAGAAGATCTATGCAGGCAGCTCCATCAGCAAAGACATGCTGATAAAACCGGACGGCAGGGCGTTGCAGAACACTTTGGACGCGGAGATCGTCGCAGCCTACAAGGCGGCACGCCCGCATCTGGAGAAGGACACCGAGCACTTCTCCGTCGGCGCTGACGGCTCGCTGCGCAGCCGCGACGGCAGCGTTACCTACATCTCAAAGCTGGACGAGTCCGAGGCGCTGCGCGAGGCGCAGAAGGCCTCGCGGGACGAAGGCTCCCGGGTCTTCGCGGAGGATGACCTTGATGTCGATTTCGCGGCAATGAACACATTCCATGTTCACGGAGCCTTCTACGAATTCCTGGGTTCGCTCGATACCTGGCTGGGGCTGGCGCGCGGTGAATTCGACCGTGAAATGAGCGTACAGATGAGGGTTCGGGACGTGTAGCAGATACACAACTGCCGGAGCGGCGCTATCCGCTCATAAACCAACATAAAAAGGCCACCAGTAGATCTCTCTACTGGTGGCCTTTTTGGTACCTCAGTGCAATAATTGGGAAATATTCACATACCCGTAGCTGTATGAAACGGCTGATTTAGCAGGAGAAACGATGAAAAACACCACACCCGGCCTGCGCAGTTACCTGTATGAGTACATGTTCTACCGTGCCGTGCAGCGGACGCAGGAGAACATCGGGTCAACGATCATGGTTTCCCAGGCACGGCATCTGCGGGGCATCGTGGGCGACAATCTCGCCGGCCAGGGCCTCTCCATGACCGACGCAGACCTGAAGGTCTCCCCGGTTCTCCGCTCCATCGAGGAAACGCTGCGGGAGAACGTCCCCGGATACAAGCCGCTTTTCTCCCAGACCCGCGACGGGGGAGTGCCCTTCACGACCGACTCCAAGGGCTACGCCCAGCTCAGCAACGAGTTCATGGTCATGACAGGCCTCTCGGCAAATGGAAGCGCCGGCCCCGGCGGGCCCCGGTTGCCGATCAGCCCCTACGATCCACGGTGGGCGGTGCGGAGCACCGTGAAGCAGGCCGGATCGAGCCTGCTGAACATCCCAGACCACCTCATCGAAGAGGTTGCCGGCGGCAAGGTTGCCCAGCTGGCAGAGACCCGGAGCAGGGATCTGTTCCTGCATGGCACGGACGACCAGGGCAAAGATGTCGAAGCCGGCCGGGCGATGACGCTGGACGATATTTCCGGCCTGACCGAGCTGATGAACAAGATGAGCGCCCAGGAGTACCGCGACGTGCGCCAGTGGGTCGTTGACGGCGGCATCAACGAGGACGGCCGGATGGACTACGACCGGTTCATGAGCGCCGAAGCGCTGGCCCGCTCGGTAGCCATTCTGAACGAGCTTGGCGAGCAAGGCACCCCCTATAAGGTGATGCGTGACCGCAGGCCCGGCCAGATTCGCGCCCAGATCGAGGGCACCAAGATCAGCGTGCGCCTGACCGACATCCGGAGCCAGGAACACTTCGTCGGCCGGATCTACGACGACGGCGTGGTGACCCGCTACACCACCAACCACAAGGTCCAGGGCTCGGACAAGACCGTCAATTACACTCCGACGGCCCAGGAAAGCGTGGACCTGCTGCGCATTGCCCAGGGACGGCCGGTGCAGCGCGCGGACGGTAAGGGGCTCGTCGGAGCCATTGGTTCACACACCGAGATGGTCTGGAACAAGCCAGCCGGCAAAGCCGTACCCACGGATGTCCAGGAGAGCTACTACAGCTCCGGTTCGGCCATGTTCGTCGTCGGTGACCTTGTGCTCGATGATTCGGGTCGCCCGTCCGGTTCCCAAGTCATGGTCCGGCGGGATGCCTCCCAGCGCAGCGCTGCGTCGAAGTTCTTTGCCGACGCTGAAGCCGCTGAGGCATACCTGAAGACAGCAGTGGGCAGCGCCCGGGCAAACCTCACAGCCGCACTGGGCGTAGAGGATCTCATTCGTGCCGCCCAAGAGCACGCCGATGATGCCGAGACCGGTGAATGGTTTCCGGAGTTTGATGGAAACCCGGAGGTCGCCGCAATCCAGCGCGGCTACTGGGATGTGCTGCGCGGCGTGCAGGAGACCCTGCTGCGGCCAGGCGCCACCGAGGATGCATATCTGGAAAAGCTCAGCTCCATCGGCGAGCTGGGCCAGGACGAAGTCTCAGGAATCAGCGATCACGACCTGCTGGTGGGTGACCTGGCCTATGTGGGCACCGCCGAGCAGAAGGTGCGCGATCACTCCCTCGACACCCTCGATGCTCTGATCGGCAGTTACGACCTGCACGAGGTCCGCGACGCTGAAGGTAACTGGACCCGCCAGCGCTTCGATCCGGTGCGCCTGGCCAAGTACATGACCAGTGAGTACGGCACCTGGCGCAACAACGACGACATCGTTGGTGCACTACGGGCAGCCGATATTCCGGCGGATGAACTGATGGGGGAAAGCTTCTATGCGAATACCATCCGTGACCGCCTCATCAAGTTCGACGAGGCCACAGCCCGCAGGATCGACGCGATCGAAGACCCCTTTGTCAGGCGCATGGCCGAAACGGCGCGTGGGACTATTGAGCGCAACGGAGCCGTCGTCACAGACCTTGCCGTGGACGACAACGGCATCCTGAAGTGGACGGCCGATCGCCGCAAGGGACTCAAGGGCGAGACTGAGACAGTTACGGGCCAAATCGGCCAGATCTTCTCGCGGGGCGAGCATGGCGAGATCGTCACCCGGTTCGCCGGGGGTGACAACTACCTTTTCGTACCCGGCTACGAGGCGGGTATCGCCGTGCAGAAGCCCGGGGAGACCAAGAGTGTCGAGGAACGGACCCGGCTGCGCGGCTACGAGCAGATCATGGCCGACCAGATCCAGTACAGGGTTGCCTCTGACCTGCTGGGCCAGCGTACCCAGGCCGGGGAGCCGACCAGCCTGAACGGTGTCTACCGCCGGCTGTACGACGTCCGTCACGAAGTGGACTTCATCGAGCGTTCGGCCGAAGAAGGTCTGAGCGCTGAATGGCGCGACGCCATCCTGGCCACTGAGGGCAGCCGGGTGCGCTATCCCAACACGGTTCGTGACGGATCGACGATCAACGCCGAGTACCAGGCCGACAACGGCCGGGGTATCTCTGCGATGGACCCCGCCAACGACAACTCGCTGGATCCGTGGATCCTGACCGGCAACCGGAACATGGCCATCATGACCGAGGAGGGCAACGGTTACTTCGATCCGGTCGTCACCTCCGGTTCTATCAACCAAGGCGTGACCCGTTACCTGGTTGAAGGTGCCACGGTGAGCCCAGAGGGAATCATTACCCCTTGCGATAAGGACGACCGGACCCCGCTCATGAAGCATCCTGACACGTCCGCTATGCGCTTCAATCCCTTCGACCGCCAGCAGATGACCGCATCGAACCTGATGCAGGCGGCGGCGGTGACGCCGCCGGTGAAGACCGCCATGATGACCTTCGGCGGTTGGACGGCCGATGATCCCATGGTCGTCAGCCAGCGCTTTGCCCGGGAACACCGGATCCGGGGTGTCGACGGCACCATGCGCGACCTGGTGGTGGGCGACAAACTCTCGGACCTGCACGGCAACAAGGGCGTCATCTCCCTGGTCATCGACCCCGATATGAACTCCTACGATGCGGAGGCTCAGGGCCTCAGTGAAGCAGTGGAGTGGTTCAGGCAGAACCCCGAGTTGGACGTGGTGATGAGCCCCTTCTCGGCCGTCTCCCGGTTCAACGGTGGCTCCGCGCGCGAGCTGATGCAGAACCCCGGCGACCTGCGCTCTCCGGACGGCACAGTCCACGAAGGCTCAATGGGCGAGATGCGTTTCATCGTCACCCACATGGCCGTCGACGCCAAGACGCGGGTTTACGACGACGAAGCACTTGCCCAGGGGCGCGGCCGCAAGGCTTCCTCGCAGCTGGCCTGGGCGCTGGGTTCCCACGGCGCCGAGAAGGTTATGGCCGAATGCTACGGACCCAACAGTACGGCCGTGGCGAACTTCCGCGAGATGCTCGTGACCATGGGGCTGGACATGGAGCCGGACGGCACACTGCGCGTCGGCTCGGACCCACTGGATGAGACCAGTGAGCGCCGGCTCTTTGAGATGCCCGAACTCATCCGCACCGCGGCCCGCAAGAGCGCCCGCGGCGAAAGCCGTCCGGGCCTGAACATCAACCAGATGAAGCGCGACTTCGGCGTTCTGATCGGCGACAAGGGCGGTGACCTGGAACTGCCGTTCCCGCTGCGGATGCCCACCGAGCAGCTGACGCCGGCGGCCAGCGATTCCTCCTGGAAGCTGCCGGTCATGAGCTCGCACCTGCGTTCCGGACAGGATCTCGACGATGGTTCCTCCACCGTGCACGACTACACCAACCACTATCTGACGATCCACGAGCAGGCCTGCCGCTACCGCTTCGCCCAGGAGGAACTCCGGGATCCCTCGCTGACCGCCGATCAGCGCCGAAAGCACGCAGAGACGCTCACAGAGGCTCCGCGCCTGGCCCAGTCGGCCTTCGACACCATCACCGACAGCCTCAAGAACAAGCGTTTCGCCGGCAAGCACAACGTCTTCAAGGAACAGCTCATGGCTTCCCGGCTGCCGCACTCGGCCACGGCTGTATGGACCTCGGATCCGCGGCTGGACATCGACCAAGTTGCCATGGGCCCGGCCATGGCCGACGCCCTGGGGTTCGAGGAGAACGATCATGCACTTATCTGGCGTGACCCAGTCCTCCGTGACGGCGGCGTACGCTACATGCGCGTGGCCATCGACCCCCGGCTGACCGGTGTATCCATCAACCCGGTCATGGACGCCAGTTTTGACGGGGACTTCGACGGCGACGCTGTGGCCGTAGTCCGCCTCACCTCCGAGGCAGCAAGGAACGAGGCCCGGCAGAAGCTGAGCGTGGAGGCGAACCTGCTCGACCTGGGCACCCGGCTCGAAGACGGCACGTACCCGCTGGCGATGCAGAACTCGCTGGACACCAAAGTGTCCCAGCATGTGGATCCCGCTCTGGCCGACCGCTTCGAGGAACTGCGGCTGCGCGCCAACGACGTCAAGTTCGATCTCGACGAAGGACAGATCACCGCACGGGAGGCAGCCCAGCGCAATGCCGACCTGACCAGTGAGCTCAGTGCGTATTACCGCGACGCGCTCAGCACCCAGTACGGCGATGCGACGCTGAGTTTTTCCGATGTCCCGACGCACCTGAAGTCAGTCATGACCGCCTGTGTCGAAACAGGCGCCAAGGGTTCGGAGAAGAAGGTGCGCGACTATGCACACTATCTCGGTGCAAATTCCGAGACATTCGCAGATCTGGGCCAGACCCAGGCGACGCAGGAGGATCACGAGGGCGTCATGTATGCCACCGCGATCAAGTCTTTCGGCACCGGCGTCGCCGGCACGTTCTCCCAGCGCGGCGTGAAGGCGCTGCGCAACGAAGAACTCAAGGCTGTGCTGGAGCTGACTTATCCGGTGACGCAGTCGGTGCTCCAGGCCAAGCACGATCCCAAGGAAGCCCGCCAGAAGTACGAGATGCTCATGGGCCCGGCCCGCGCGCTGTGGAAGGGCCGCAAGCTGGAGACGGCATCGGGTCCTGACGGCAACCGCCGGTGGACAGCAGCGCGCGATGAGTCCGGCAAGGAGATCCAGGCCGATACAGCGACCTGGAAGAAGCAGTTCCTGGACCTGTACACCTCCAAGGATGGGCTGAACGTCTCGATCAATGACGAAAACGTTGAGAAGGTTGCCGCGGCCCTGTCCCGGAATGGCGTGATGATCGACATGGAGGAAGCACCCTCTGCCGGTTCCGAGGCACAGAACCTCGGGTCGACCATGGACCGGCTGGCTTACGGCGGAACCTTTGATGATGTTCTGGCGGCCGCCGCCAACCGCGAGAACGTCTTCGAGGGCAAGCAGAACAGCCACTTCGCCCCGTATGCGCTCCGCAAGAACCAACAGGCATTGGCTGCATTCGATGAACAGATCCTGGCCGGCGTCCAAGCCCCGCTGCCTGACCTGATTCCGCTGTCAAAGCGCGACGTGCTCCCGGAACACCATCAGCAGGCAAGGGCACGGGGAGGTGCGCCGCGCAGTGCAGCGGCTGTCACCGCCTCCGCTCCTGCACGCCGTTTCGCGCCGGTTGTTCCCAAGCACAGCGAGCTCTTCAAGGACCCGTCCGTCGACGCCGGCGCTGACGACTACCAGCTCTAGCGCCCAGAGCAGGTTTCCGTGTGGCCGGGTTCTGTGTCAGGACCCGGCCACATCAATAGGCATCAAATCCACGCCACCCGAGAGATCAGGAGCATAAACATGGCCAGCACCGACCAGGACCGTAAGCGGAGGACCCTTCCGCTCAAGACACATGAAGCTCCTCAGCACGGGTACTCTCCGGAGGAAGTCATCGACGGCGAACTCATCGACGAAGATACGGATCAGGGCCGCCAGCGCGGTTCCGGACAGGCCGGACAACGCTCTGCCTCTCGTGAACAAAAGCGCAATCAGGCATGGGATGAGCGCCGTCGGCGCGAGAACCTGCCACCGTCGGCTCCGGCTGGGTCAGCCGGCAGCCCGCAAAAGTCCTCTGATCCGATCGCCCAGCTGCGCCGGGATGTCGAAGAGGCCGGGAGGAAGTACATGGCCGAGGTGCGCAGGGCCGAGCTCTTGGCTGCGAAGAAGACCCCGCAGGAGCGCACCTCCCAGCTGAACGGCATCCACAAGGGGTATGTCTCCATGATGGTCCTGTCATGCCTTCGGCCGCTGGGCGAAGGCATTAGCGCCAAGTCTGTCCTGAGCACGGTGGGCATGGGCACGGCCATGTGGATGATGTCACCCAACTTCCGGAACCAGGTCGGCGATTTCGGTGTGCAGCTGAAGAACACGATCGAGCAAAAGATCGGAGAGCGCAGGAACGGTCAGATAGAAAGGGTCCTGGCCAAGGCCGAAGCCAAAACCGAGTCCGGCCGGCCCCTGTCCCAGCGCTGGCAGAGAAAGTTGGATCGCGCCGAACGTGCTGAGCGCGGCGGCCGCGACGCCTACACGGTCCAGTCTGCGGCGATGACGGAGGTCGCCCTGACCGAGAACGCGTACGCAGCCATGCGGACGGAAGGTGCCGACGTTGACGGGATCCAGGACAGGCTTTCCTCGATGCTGAAGGGGCTTTACGAGCAGGCTCAAGAGGATGGTGTCGATGCCGGAGAAATCGCCACAGCCGCCCGCGTCGTCGTCGGCCTGCGCCTGGAGGATGAGCCTGGGCTCGCCTCCGTCTTCGGAGAGCTGTCTCACGGCCAATTCGCCAGGAGTGATCCCCGCGAGGTCAGGATGAGCGGAACTGGTGACACAGCCAGGGTGTGGACCGGGGAGTTCGAATCGCGTTTGGGGCAGAGGATCGAGTCCGGCTCCTTCGGGGTTCGCCCGCCGATGGACGAAAAGGAGCACCAGGCAGCCATCGCCGACACGATGACGGCGGACATGATCGCCCTGACCCGTCAGCACGGCGTGGATGGCCTGAACATGGGCGTGGTCAGCTATGCCTCCGCTTGGGGTCTCAAGGACCGGCCGGACTACGACGGCATGGTTGCCATGGACAATCCCCTGGGACAGCGGCTGCGCACCTCCCGGGTCATGATGCACAGCATGACCGCCGACGGCATCGATCTGTCGGGACAGCAGCGGGTCTACTCCAACGCCTACGTCGACGCCATGGAAAACATCAGCGCACTGTATCCCGAAGTTGAGCAGGAATGGGCTGCGAAATTCGGGGCGAACTGGCGCAAGAACATGCGTGACTTCGTCAGCAATCCCCGGAGTTACATGGACCAGGACAACGGCAATTCTGCGGATGCCGACCGACATGACGAGTGGGAGACAAGTCCCTCGGCCTGGGAAGCCGGCCCTGGGCCTTCCGGTTCGTACCCCGGGGGAGCTGCCACCCGTCCTGGGCATCAGTCACAGCCCGCAGGAGCGACCGGTACAGAAGCGTCCCGCAAGTACCGCAACGCAAGGATCAATCAGAACTACATCGAGACTGCCAAGACCGGAGTGCTGGGTATTGGCTCTGATTCTTCTGATTTCCGCGACCCGGACTTTGAAATGGGCGGCTAGGAGCCTCCGGGTCTAAATTCCAAAAAGCACACCGGTCCCGTAGGTGCCGGTGTGCTTATTTGGGCTAGAATCGATTCATAGATCAGTTCAAAGATGCTTTTTCGGTTACGTACAAATGAGAGGAGCGAGTCATGGTACTGGGTTTCCCGAGTGGCAAGGATCTTGTCGAGATGTTCGGCTACGTCACGGATGAGGATCGGACGAAGTGGGAGCAGCAGCGCGAGGCGAGCAAAAAGGAGAACACTCCGGGCACAGCGCAGGAGATGGCAAACCGGTCGATCGCTCCGGCGCTGGAGATGGCACAGCACGGTGTTCAGGCTCAGATGCACGGCGCGCAGTATGAAGCTCAACGCGGTGCCCAGCCCAAGCAGAGGTCGCGTGTGATCCACCAGACCGTGACCGAGCAGAGCCGGAATGTTGATGCCGTTGATGACCCGGGGTACGAACCGGACTTTTAGTTCAAAGTCCGGTTTTCGGACATGGTTATGTAGTCGATTCAAGTGCTTTGACCGCTCAGGACAATGCCGGATAGACTCGTATTCGAGAATAAATGGAGGTTCCAAGTGAGCGACAAAGATCCGCAGGACCAGCAGGATTCGGGCGGACCCAATCGGGTCAGCAAGCGTGAATTTCTCGCCAAAGTGTCGAATCGTTCGCAGATTCCCCCCAGGACGGTCAACCGCGTTTACGACACGATCATTGCTGAGCTGATGAATACCATGCAGCGCGGCGACCAGCTGATGCTCACCGGATTCGGCAAGTTCTACCCGCAGGCTCACAAAGGCCACCGGGTACAGTTCGCGGACAACGGGGCCCGTGCCATTGACGACTACTTCGTGCTGAAGTTCTCCGCCACCCGCAACGTAAACAAAGCTCTCGCTCAAAAACCTTCGGAACAGGACCTGGAAGCCCGTGAGGAGTTCTTCGAGGCGGAGCCGTATCTTGGGTACGAGTCCTCCGAAGTTGATGAACCCGAAGCTGACGAGGAGCCGAAGGTCGCCAAGTCTAGGGCGAAAGGTAAAGCTGCGCGGAAGCCGGTTGCACCGCCGGCGGTGACCCTAGCGGCCGCAGCCGTTCAGAGCACGCGTGCGGTCAACCGTGCCAAGCGCAATGCCGCTGTGAAGATCGTGAAGGGACCCTCTGACAGGGCCATCTAGCATCGTAAGTTTGAGCAAAAAAAGAAGCCCCATCCGGATCACCGGATGGGGCTTCTTTGTGGTCGGGGGCCTGTTATTCAGGCGCTGCCGACGATGGAGTAGCCGCGTGAGTGCGGGTACATCCTGGTGATGGCGACTGTGGGGGAGCGTTTGCCGTCATAGACGGTAGCCGTTCCTGCGCTGACTGAAGATACAGAGATCATGCGGCCGTTGCTGCGCGGGTTCATGTCTTTCCAGATCTGCCCGGGACGGACGAGGATTCCGTCCCGGGTGGTGTTCAGCGCAGCTTCTTGATGAAGGGCTTCACGCTCCTTCTCTGCTTTGGTCTTTCGTGCCATGCCCGGCTTCTTTCTCTTACGTGGGAGTGGGAGATATGTATGTGCGCGGGCATCGGCGAAGGGCCCTAGATGTTTTCTTCTGCGGGTGGTTCGTCCGACGACGATGGCGCGCCGGCGCTGCTGTCCATGGCGGCAAGGGCAGCTTGGGCATTGGCCCGGGTTTCCTTGACACCGCGGCGCCATTCAGGGTCGTTGCGCACTTCGTTCCACTTGGGCCGCACGCCCCGGACAACCGGTGCGGACCTGTTCCACATGGCTTCAGCGGCACGTTCCTCGGGCGTGTCAGGAATGACGTCAACAGGGTCGATAAGAAGGTCGTCTTCGACTTTGCGCCAGAGACCCGTAGTTGCCCACTCGATACCGTTGACGGCTTCTTCGATCTCCTCCGGGGTGTATCCCTGCTCCCGCATGGAGGCGCGCTTGTTGTTGATCAGTGCCGTCTTGGCAGAGTAGGCCGCACTGCGTGAGGTAAACGGACCGTAGGCTCGGTTGAACGAGCTTTTCGGTGTTTCCGGGATGACGGCCCAGAGAATGTATTCACCGGTAGCCGCCATCTGAAGTCGTTTGCCCATAAGAGGGATGTCTCCTTGGTCTATTGGTTTACGAGTTGATCCTCCGGCGCTGGACCGAAGAACTCAATCCGACACCGCAGTCTGGTGCATGTAACAGCCCGTTTTGTGAGCTGTTACGTGGAGACCCACCAATACCCTCTATGTTCCCAGCCAATATGGCTCTACGCATACTCAGACAGCATTTGGACGATCGAGTTGATTCTACGTCCTTTCAGCAGGTCCGCTGGGACCGCTTCCTGCTGGTTCTTCAGGATCTCTGACCTCCACAGATGTGACCGTAGGGCCGTCGTAGCCACCCCAGGCATCGGGCCCGTAGTCGCACTGGAAGGCACCCTCCTCGTTGGTCAGGTATTCGCGGAAGAGTTTGATGAACTCTGCTTCTGCTTCTGCCTGGCTCTGGTTGCTGCCCGGTTTGAGAGTGACCTCAACCGCCATTCTCAGGCTCGTCGCGTTTTCGCCTTCTTGGACTGTATTGGTGCCATTTGGCTCTACCGACCGGTCGCTACGGCTCGCTGTATCAGACATGGTGATTTCTTCTTTCTGACAAATGTGAAAGGAAGGAGAGGCCTGGGTGACGATGGGTGGGAACGCCACCGTCACCCGGAACCAGCTCTGCTGTTCAGGGGTTCATGCTTTTCCGGCGGACAGGGTTCTTTCCCATCACCACCGATGTGGCCCGCGTGAGTTGCCCTTGTGCGGCAGTGAGCTCAGCCTGGGCTTTATCGACAGCACGTTTCGCCTTTGCGAGGTTTGCCTCGGCGTTCTGCTTTTCACGAAACTTGGCGGCACGGATCCCGGACCAGTACTGGTCGCGCGCCCACCTGGTGATCTCCGATTCCTGGGCATCGAGCAGGGTCACAGGGAACCGCACGATGGTCTGGCTGTTGAATATCGAGGTGACTACGATGACGATTTCGTCGCCTTTGCCGGACCGGCGTACCGAGACGGGCCACAGACGCCTCACGAAGGGCAGAAGCGGGGCTGGAAGCGTGTTTTCCGGATACTTCACGAGTACACGCCTGATGGTTCCGGTGACGCGGTCAACGGAGGTGAACACCTGGTCGAGCGCTTCAATGCTGGGGGTGGATTTTTTCCTGGTCATGGTCTGGTTTCTTTCTTGGTTTGGCCGGCGAGGGCGGGGTGGTCCAAGTAGGCGTGGACGGCGGCGTTGATGGCGTAGCAGGCCAGTTGGAAGTGGAAGGTGTAGTCCTTGAAAGTGTTTTCCCAAGAGTCAGGGAATTCTTCCTGGTGGTCATCGAGCCACGCACGGGCTTCGGACTCGTAGTGCTCCAGGGTGTTGACTTCGTCGATGAGCCTCTTGACCTTGCTCGGCGTCAGGTCGGAGTCGTAGCCGTCTTCTAGACGCTCTGTCAGGGTCTCCCTGACGAACCGGACGAAGTTTTCGTGCCGGTAGGCCTGGGTGGTCTGGCGCTGGTCGCCTTGGAGCTTTTCGGCCCAGTATCGGAAGTCGATGCATGGTGCGCCGTCGGAGTAATAGGCCTTGCTGCGGGCTGCCGTACCGAAAAACGGCACCATGTCCTCCTCGCGGGAGAACGTCAGCCCATCGGCAATGTCGCCGCTGGTGGCCAGATGTCCGGGCCAGGTCACAATGTCCCAGGACCACATGCGGGTTCCGGGTTCCGCCATACGCAGGTGCCGGTACAGCCCCTGTTCATGGAGGACGGTGAGCTGATGGCCGGCCGCGTTCTTTTGGAAGGCGGCCCAGGCATCGGCAGCTGGGTTGGTGGGTTTGGTTGCGGTCATGATTTTCGGGTCTCCTGATCTGGGAGGTGGGGCGAGTGGAGGTGAAGCCGCACGGTGGGGACGTATGCCGAATACGACAAAGGTGCGGCCGGATCCGTAGATCCAGCCGCACCTTGGATGCTGCTTTGGTCAGGGCGTTGAGTGAGTACTTAGCGGGTTGAGTCGTCGAAGAGGAACAGCAGTAGGGCGATGTGGGGAATTATGATGGCCGCGGCCCCTACGAGCCAGCCTCCCCAGTCAACGCCGAGAGGGTTGTTGATCAACGCCGCGGCGGCGTTGAATGCCGGTGCCGCGACAGCGATCAGCGGGTCTGCAAGCCCCGACAGGAAACATAACCATATGGCACCCCACAGAGCTGTCAGGATGATCGTCACGCCGATGAGACGCCGGATTCTAAGGTTCCGGCGGTGCCGGACGTAGCGCCCGTCTTCGTCCTCAATCCTTCTGATGTCAGGCATTGATGCACTCCTTCGGGTGGGCTGTTGGTGTTCCGGGCTACGGCTTCAGCACCCAGCGGCACCTTATTCTTTGGGGATTTTCTTCACGGTCACCATCAGGCTGCGGATGTCTGCGTCAAACATCGCGTGGATGCGTGGACTTGTCATCATGGCGTTCTCGGGGTCGAGGTCCTCGCGGCCGAGCAGAAGCCATTGATCACCGGCAGGATCTACTACCAGTAGCTCGTGGGATTCTTTCCCGTCGCTGCTGGTCACGACGATGTCATCACCGGCCTTGACCTCCAGGCCGAGTTCTTTGATGCGGGCTGACAGCGTGATGTCCGTGTGCACGGCGCCGTCCCGGGTCAGGTGGTGCAGCAGGCCGTTCTGGATAACGGTGCGCAGTGGATTGTCCTCCTCCAACACCGAGGCGAGCTTGAACATGTTGGCAGCGTTCAACTCGCGGGTGGCCATGCTGAGAAGACGGGCGACATCGACCTGGGCTTCAGCCATTGCGAGCATGGCGTGGACTTGAGCCGAGGCAATGGCCTCATCAGAACCGGCCGGCGGGCGGATACCCCCAAGGAGCACGAGCGCTTCGAGGCGGTGGTCGATTCCTTTGGCGGGGGCTTGTTGATTTTCGGTGTGCTCAGCCATGGGTTGCCTTTCAGCGGGGAAGAATAGCGATGGAAGCGACATTATTCGCTTCTTTGCACTACTTCCATGAGCAGACACGTACCATGCTTGTATATCCCACTCGTTATTAGCTCGTTTTCAAGCGGTTCGTCTATCTAAGGGATGCGTATAAAAATCTGCTGGATAGCAAGTTCTGGCGCAAAAGGGATGCGTCTATTTCACGCTGCTGGCAGGCGTCTTCGTGCAGCAGACTCGTCGTCATCTACGGTGGGATCCCCGGGGTCCCATTCCTCTTTCTCAGGGTCGTACATGTCCTCCGGGTAGATGGCCGACTCCTGGAAGCGTTCCAGCCGGGCGTGCCATTTCCTGCGCTCATCCCGAATTCGGCGCTTGCGGTACTCGTATTCATCCCGAACCCCAAGCCATTCAGCAATCTGGGTCAGGCTAGTGACGTACAGCAGCTCCCAGGCTCCGTGGCGTCGCTGAATCATGGACATTTCAGCCATTGTTGTCAGGGCCTGGTCCACAGCAGTTCGTCCGATGCCTGTGGACCTTACGATTTCAGCGGCGGTCGGTGACGTCCTGGACCGCTCGATGGCTTCATAGACGAGTGCAGCCACGTCTCCCAGGGCCCAGAAGACAGGGCGGACACCATAGATTTTTCCTTTGCGCCAGGACAGGGCATCGGCCGTTTCCCGCCACTGCCGGGGAAGGGTCAGCAGGTAAGTGTCAGCTTTCTTTCCGCGGGCACGTTCGATGCGTTCAACGAGACCTTCGGTGAGCTTTTCCAGCCGTGGAAGAAGTCGAGCGATAGTGCTGTGGTGTCTGCCCATCTCCAGCGCAAAGGACCTGCATCCGACGTCAATGACCAGCGACTTTTTGGTACGTGCGAAGCCAATCACAGCCCGGAGCAGCATACGCAGGGTAATCCCTTCACGGCCGGTCCTGGCCAGTCGCTGGTCTAGGACCGCGTAAAGGACATTTTCGAGATCGTTGATTTCAGCCATCACCGATGCCTCGGATCGAGCAGGTTGTGTGCCCCCGCTGTGGGTTAAGGCTGGCCCTGTGTCGGAGTTAAGGGAACTGTTCCTTCCTCGTGCTCCGGGTGCCGGATTTTTGGCTACGCGGATCTGGGCTTTGGCCCATTCCGTATGCAGCAGGCGGTCCGCTTTGTTGCCGGTGCCATACAGGGCAGCGAGCCCGGCAAGGTCGGTGGAGAATCGTCGCTGGATCTCAGCCAAGGTGATGGTGGAGTTCGCCAGGTGCGTGAGGACACCCAGACGCGCCTCCGAGGCACTCCGGTAGCGCGAGGTGTCATAGACGCCGGTCCTGGCGACCTGCCTCAGCGCCGACCGCTTCAGTGGCGGGGCATCTGCCGGTGCTGTGGAGACTCCGGTGTCCTGTTTCTCCTGGTTCAGGGAGGGCGCGGCCGTCAGAGATGTATTCCGAACTTTTCTGGCGCTGCGCAGCTGGTGAAGGGAGGCGGCGAGGGCCCGCCGCAGCGCTTCCACGGCAGATGCGTGGTTGCGCCGGCGCATCACGTCGTACGCCTCGGTCAGGGGCGTGTCCAGCACCTGGTGTCCGGTCATGGATTTGTGCCAGGAACCGGGCGGTCGGATGCACCCGCTGGTGACGCTTCGGTGTGGACCGGCGTCCAGGCTTACGAAGCGGGTTGCCAGGGCTTCTACGAGCTCGCGCGCATCTTCAGCCTTGAGCCGGTCAGCGAGGGGAACGTAGATGTGCCGGCCGCCGCTGGGGGAGTGGTCAGCGACGAAACGAAGACCGCAGGAGGTAAGCAGTTCACTGATCGCAGCGGCGTCGGAGTCGACTACTCCTTGCAGCGCCCTGGATGTGTCGAGGTCCAGGCACAAGGTTGCGACGGAGCCGTCGGATCCGTGGACCATCACTGCTGCTGCACGCGAGGGAAGCGTCTTGGTGATGCGGTAAGGGGCCGAGCGCGGCGCCGGGTACTTGCCCTCGCGGTTGGCAAACCGCATGAAGGGCGAGCCTGCAATCAGGGGCGCCAGAGCGGCCCATGCCTGAACATGAACTGATTTATCAGCCGACACGCTGTGCGTGTCAGCTCCAAAACTTCTGTCCGAAAAAGGGTGCGCGTGTATGATGGGACCTAACGTGATGACGACGGGCATGAGAAAACCCATCGTCGGGACTGTCTAACCAGGCAGTTACATGTAGCGCGAAACCGTAGAGTCTTGGCGGAATCGGGGTTTCAAGCTACTGAATATGATTCAAGGCAGGGCCCGCAGAAATGCGGGCCTTTTGCCGTTAAGACGCTCTCAAGATAGGCAAGGCCTCCTGGTTGCGTAGTTTCTCGATATTGATGGCGTCGAGGTGTGCTTCGACGATGGGTCCGAGGTAGTCGATTCCATTGGTACCGAGGATCCGGAGGATCTCGGTCAGTTTTTCCGTCCGCTCCATGTCGAGCTTTACGGTGAACGAATGCCGCTGTCCCTTCGAGGGGCGGCCGATACGCGCATTCCTGACTGGTGCCATGGGACCAAGTATTAGCCTTTCAGGAAACGAAACTCCGCATTTCCCTCACGGCGCGGCGTGTCGCGCATGTGTGAGGCATGAGTTTGCCTTCTCCGGCAATGGCGTTTAGTCTCGTTACTAACCCGGCAGCTCTTAGAGCTGCGAGTGACGCTCTGGCGGTGGTTGTTTTCGGACAGCCGCCGCCATTGCTATTTCTGGGGTCTTCTTGCGTCCTGAAGACAAGCTCCCGGACAGTCCCCCCGCAGGTCAGAGCCTTGTAGACTGCTGACTTCGAGCGAATATGGGGGAAACAGACATGTCTTTCACGCAATCACCAAATACAGGACACATCGGTCGCAATAGCCCCGGTTCCCAGGCCGTACGCCTGTTGAGATCCGAGTTCGCACCACTGGAGGCGATCATGGTTGATCGTTCACAGCTTCCGCCCGAACCGTTGGAGAACTGGGCGTTCGAGTCAGTTGCCAACCGTGATTCGAAGGCACCGATCCCTAAACTGACGTTGGGTGCGGACCTGAGTTCACGCTTCGACGTGGACTTCCTCGATGGCAAGTTCAACAGGGTTGGCGGGTTCGTTTTCGAGGATCGCCACCCGGATCCTTGGTGGGACGCCGTCCACTCAAACGGCCAGCTCCTGATCTATGTGGGAGACGTCAGTGGGCTCCTGACGGCAAGGACGCGGGATGAACAGTATGACGTCGTTCGGCGTTCCCACATCGGTTGGGCTCCTCTGGCGGTTCGGGCGTACCCGAATGGTGTTGGGACTACTGCCCCGGGGCAGTAGTTAGCGCACCTCCAACTTGGTCTGGATCAGATCGCGACTCGTCCGCGATACTGGAACACTTTCCCTATGAGTAAGACTCCTGCTTCTGGCGATAACGGTGCGTTTCCTTCTGCCCTGAGGGACGCTGCGGGCGTTGCGACCGTGTTTATGCTTGTCCTGATTCTGGTGGCGTTCACGGTCGTTCCATCCTTCTCAGCCGCCCACCAGTCATTCCTGTCTGGCGTGATTGGCAGCTTCGCAGGCAGCATCCTTGCGTTTTTGTTGGCTGTCGTCCTATGGCGCATCGAGCGCTCGGTTCTTGTAGCCGAACGTGCCCAGGACCGCGCGGATGCTCGCCGCAGCGAGATGGAACGCAATGATAAGAGCCAGCTTCGGGAATGCCTTGTGGCGGTCAATCAGCTCCGGGCCTTGGACTATTCGGTCCTGAATGAAAATCGCTCCAGCACTTCGCGGGAGAAGTACTTCATGGGACTGAGAATCTCCCAGGCGGTTTCCCTGATTGCAAACGATGCCCTGAGGGAGGAAGCCGGATTTATCGATAGTCTCACAGGCAGGGATGAGAAGCTCGACTACACGGTGGCAGGCAGAGCGACCCGTCTTCGTACTGCCGCCACCTGGTTCGGTCGCCTGGTGTCGCTGGACCCGGATGTCGACGTCAGCGAAGCAAGGCCTGACAACTATTCAGACTTGCAAAAATTGATGAGCGTCTATCATGCCGAAAAAGTTGAAGAAAATGAGATGTATGACAGGCATGAACGTGAAGAACGGGAGCGCCTGGCCAAGGAGAATACTTCATAGGCCGAGGTTCCGCATACAGCTGGAGCCGGCTGTGCCAGTGGCGAGTAACGGCACTGGCCTGACTGTTTGAGCGTTCCTGTACGTCTTTACACCAGCCTTCCCACACACGCTTCTTCAGGTGCGGCTGACTGGGCCCATGAAGACGAATATGCTCCTTGTCCTTGAAGTGCTGAACGCGGTCACCGCTGCTTTCCCTGAGCTGACGCTGGTACAACGCCTGCTAATGGCGGGATCGGTCTTGTGTGCCCTGCACATGTCTCGAAGAAGCCAGCGAGGCTGGCTCCAAGACTGACGGTCACGAGCCGGGTGCCGGCGCGGTAGAACTTGTTCCATCGCCGGCGCCCGCTGCGCGCCGCAGTTACGTGGGTTGGTCTTCCTTGCTGATGATGTCCATGGGTCCGGTGACGATCTCGTGCACGAGATCCAGGACGCCTGGCATCTCCTGCCCCGTTTCGTAGAGCCGCTTGTAGGAGTCCCGTTCGGCGCTGACCAAAGCGAGGGCGCGGGAGAGGGCCTCGACGCGCTGATCCGTTGTGTGTCCGGCCAGTGCCTGGATCTCGCCGGCCATGTCGATGCCATGCAGCTGGATGTACTTCTCCCACTTCTTGAAGAGTGAGTAGCTGTCTGGATTCCGGCCAATGGACAGGGTGAGTGCGAGAGCCTGGTCGATCTCGTGCATCCTGTTCCGGCTCAGTGAGCCTAGGGGTTTCCTGAGCCGGGAGACGTCGACGGTATGGATTTGTTCGCACAGTGCCATGACTTCGGTCTGGCTCTGGTTCTTTCCCGTCATGGGGGCAGGCACCATAATGTGCGTCGGGCCCGAGCGTTTGCGCGCCGATGTCGTCAGGTAGACGACCTGCACAAAGCCCGAGTGGTTGCCGGTGACGTTATTGGAGACGATGAGTGCCGGACGGTTGCTCCATAGTTCTGTGCCCACCGGCGGCTGGGCTGGATTCTCGGCAACCATCCAGATGTCGCCCCTTTGGTAGCGCTTCTCGGCCGGAAGGGCGTCCTGGGTCTGGTTGTGGCTCGGGTCCCTGGGTGCAGCCGGGACGCTGTGAAGGTGTGAGTGGACGGCGCTGGGCAGCGGTGCGGTGGGTGCCGGCCGGGAATGACGGGCTGTGTGAGTGGGGGAAGCCATGCGAACACGGTGTCCTTTCGGGGGATAGGGGACGGGCCATCCGGCCTGTGCGGGGCGGGGCGGTCAGCCCGGCAAAAGGAGTGAAGGACGCGTCGGCGCTATTGCGTCCAGGCCGGTGCGAACGAGCTGACCAGGTGGACGGTGACCTTCTGGTCAATCAGTCCTTGCAGAGTCTTTTCGATCCTGGCGGCCAGCTCGGTGTCGGAGAGGGGTTCCTCGGGCGACACCGCGGCGTTCATGTTGTTCAGTTGCCGGCGCAGGTGATCCGCCCGGGCATCCTTTGTCGGAAAGTGAACGATGGCGTTCATGGCGCTGTTCTCGTAGCTCTGGACCACTGAGTGCATTGCCACCGGGACGCCGGCGACCGGCTCCTCGGGAACAGGCTGGTCTTCGAGGTAGATGTCGACCCCATACTCCGCGTACAGCTCCGAGATCGAACTAACGGCAGCGTCCGGATCGGCGCCGCCGAAGGTGAGCAGGATGTCGGTAACCTCTGCCTTGGTGACGTCGGGGCAGGTTTCCGTCAGGATTTCGACGCAGGCATCTCTGCGGTCGGCCCGGGTGGTGTGGACCGTGTTGTTGAGCAGTTGGCCGTCGTTGGTGATGACGAGGGCGTAGCAGATTGAGTCCTGTGTTTGGTGCGGCATGGCAGTCATGGCGGTCTACTTTCAAGGAATTTGTGGACTTGTGGATGCGACCAGGGGCGAGCCGATGTGGCCCGAAAATCACGCGGAAATGATCGTTTTGGATTTCTTTGCCCAGGTCCGGGCTCTGTGGATCAGGGCAGTGGGATGCATCAAAGCCAATGGGCGAGACTGGCGTGATGCCAGGCTCGCCCATTGGCTGTTTGCGGTGGTGCTGGTCAGGCTGTGGCCCCGGTCAGGACACCTTCCTTTTCGTCGGCTTCGGCGGCTCCCTCAGCATCAGGATCAGCGCCGGCTGCACCATGGACGAGACCGATCGTTTCGACCTCACGGTCGCCGTCAACGACGGGCTCAGCATCGGGGTTACCGCCAGTGGCCGCGGCAGAGACGCGCGCGGCGTTCTGTGCGTCACGCTCCTCCAGCGCAGTGAGAAGAAGCTTGTAATCGGTTTCGATCCGCGCGTTCTTCACTGTGCCGTAGGACAGGATGTACTCGGTGTTCATGGCCCGAGTGAAGGCCACGTAGTACATGCGCTTGGCTGCCTCATCCATCTGGGAGTCGTACTTGTGGATGACAACCACGTTGTCGAATTCCAGACCTTTGCAACCGTGGATGGTGCTCACGATCAGGTCGGCGTTCGACGCGAGGTTCTGCTCCTTGCGCTCCTTGTTCTTTTGATTCATCAGCGACTGCTTGATGGAGTTGTGGCGGATCTCGTAGTCGAGGAGGCTTCCGCGCAGGTTATCGAAGAACACGTCGTTGGTCATTTGACCGGCGACGCAGAGCGCTACCCAGCCGTTGATGGCGGAGCTGCTGGCAAGCCACCAGTCCTGCATCATCTTGACGATCGCCTTCTCGGCTTTGTCCGCCATAACGGGATCGGCCGGGACACGGGTGATCTGATCGAGCTTCTTCAGGATCTCCTGCGTCACGGTGAATGCAGCGTTGGCCGGCCCTACCTGGCACACGTCGTTCCAGAACAGTTTGATGAACTGGCTGAAGACCGTGGTCGAGTAAGTTCTGCCCGAGACAAGGTTTGCCACGTTTCGGCCTGGGTACATAACCTTCAGGACTTCCTCCATCGCCGTGACCTCGCGGCGGCTGAAGGCCAGGAAAGCAACCTTCTCACCGCGCGCCAGGCACTTGTCGATGTACGCCTTCACGTCCACCCGGATGATGCCGGGAAGATCCGCACCGAACGCCGTAAGGCGCGGGTACGGCCGGTAATCGACGGTGACCTTTTCCTGGAATGACGCCGCGGTCGGCAGCGCCAGGCTGTTGGCCTGAAGCTGGATGTTGGCGTACTGGTTCGCTTCGATGTCCGACAGGGACACATTGGCGAAATCCAGGATCTCCTGGTTGGAGCGGTAGTTAGTGGTCAGCTTGAAGGTGGTGAATACCCCGGACCCTTCCAGCGCGTTCAACGCCTTGGGGTTGGATGACCGGAACTCGTACAGGGTCTGCGAGGAGTCGCCGACGATGAACAGGTTCTCCTGGTGCTTCGCGACGTACTTGAGCACGTAGATGAACTCGAAGATCGAGTTGTCTTGGACCTCGTCGATGATCAGGTAGCGGGACTGTACATGGGCCGGCTCGATCATCTCGTCGATCTTCTGGTAGCACACGATGATCTCCAGCTCCAGAGAAGTCTGGCCAATCCGGTCCAGCACAGCCATGACGTCATCGAAGTGGGACTCGATGAAGGTGTTCATCGAGGTGAAGGCACCACTGGCGTTCTTGGCCACGTCGAGCAGACGCTTCCGGAACGCCGCAGCCAGATCCGACTTTGGGTAGAAGATGTCCAGGCTGTTGATGATGGTGTCGATGCTGGACAGCTCGTGCTTGGTGTAGTTGGCGGTGTAGATGTCGTGGATCATCCGGGCGATCGTCATGGAGCCCACGTTCGGGTTCTTGGCGATGATGTTGTCCGCGGCCGCGTTGGTGAACGACAGGACAGTGATGTCCCTGGGGTTCACGCCGCGCGACGCCAGGTGATCGATCCTTCCCAGGATGACCGTGGACTTGCCGGTACCCGCACCGGCCTGCACCAGCACCAGCGGATCGTCGGTAGTGACTGCGTTGCGCTGCTGGTTGGAGAAGTGCCCGGCCACGACGGCACCCAGGGCCGCCGGAGGCGGCGAAGTGAGCTGCGGCTTCAGCTGGCTCAGCTGCTCCAGCGTGTGGCTCATCAGCAGCGACAGGTTCTGCTTGGAGAACACCAGGGCGATGTCCGCGGGGCAGGTGTTCGCCAGGGCCGCGTGGATCTGCCGGTAGGCCTCCAGGGAGACGTTGTAGGTCTCCAGGTAGCGCAGCTGGAAGGCCAGGCCGTCTAGGGTCGTGCTGCCGGGGGTGCCGTTGGCGAAGAGCTCCTGGATGTGCGCGCAGATGGTGTCGGCGAGCTCATCGCTGGCCCAGTAGTCGGCAAGGCGGCAGATGCGCTCGTACACGTCGTACTCGCTCATCCACTCGGCCAGGTCGTCGATGTTGACGGACACGGAGTGCCCGGAAACGCCGCGGCCGGCGGTTGCCTTCCGGATGAGGTCCTCGATGTGGTCCAGGGGCGTGTAGCTCCAGTCCACGACGGCGACTTCCTTGTGTTGGCTCCGCTGGCCGTATTCGATCAGCGTCACAGTCTCCGAAGGGGCTGCCTTGTCGACGACGTAGACCTCCATGCGGTACTGCACGTTGAGTTCCTTGGTGATCTTGTCGCCGGCGGCATCCTCGTAAAATATGATGCCCTGCGGCGTCAGGTCCACGAAGACATCGAAGTTCAGCTTCGGTGCGTTGGCGGTGACATGGAACCGGTCATCTGCATGCGGCACAGCCATCTTCAGGCCCTTGTCGCGGTTGTCACGCAGGGAGCGGACGAGCAGCGGCGCCATCGGGATCATGTGAGTGGTGATGGCACCCGACGTGGTCTTGGCTTTGCGGACGATTTCGTCGTGCGGGGACGTGAAGGCGCTGACGCTCACGGTGTCCCGTCCGGGACGGACGTTCTGGTTGATCAGACCGACGCTCTTGCCGCTGCCGGTCAGGTCCTTGCTGAAGAACTTCGGACCTGCGGTGGTGGAGGGCTTGGAGGCGGCCGCGGTCAGTTTATCGAGGTCGATGGGCATGATGGGTCCTTGATTTTCTCGTGATGAGTGTGTGTGGTGGCATGTCGCAGCGCAGCTGAAGCTGTGGCTGTGGGAGTCGTCCGCAGCTGCGCTGCGACATGGTCAAACGAAGGTGGGACTACGGGTGGGACTCGCTGTAGTCCCCGGGGGCGAGGGGCTCTGCTTCTGCCGGCGCTTCCCCGGCGTCCAGGGATTCCCCTGCATCTCCGGTGTCGCTGGCGTCCTCCGCATCCCCGTCGGACCCGGCAGCCCAGGGCTGCAAGGCTGCCGCGGCGTTTTGTGCTGCGGCGGCGATCAGGATGTCCTCGATGTGGCGGCGGGCTGCACGTTCGGCCGGGCGGGCGCCCTGGGATTCCAGGTACGTGTTGTCCGACAGGGTGTGCAGCTCGTCATCGGGGATGGTGGCCGGCAGCAGGGCAGCCTTGCGCGGCTGGTCCTTCAGGATCCGTTCACGCTCCCGCACGTAGCTGCCCTGGAGGATCTCGCGGTAGGTGTCGGAGTTGAGCGGGTTGAAGCCGAGGATCTCGCTGAACCGGGCAAGGAACTCGGTGTCGAAGTGCTGCTCCAGGTCACGCACCAGGTTGTTGTAGGTCGGGGGCGTCTGGATCCCGAAGCCCACGGGCTTCTTGCTCATGGTCTCCTTCGCCGCGTTGGTCGTGGCGATCACGATCGCCTTGGAGAAGTCGACCTCCTTGCCCTGGCTGGTCCGAATCCGTCCCTCGTCGAAGGCGGACAGGAACAGACGCTGGACCGATTTGTCGCTCTTCTCGATCTCGTCCAGAAGGATCACCCGGTAGGGGTTGGACTCCAGGCAGTCGAAGGGCAGCTCCGCGTTGGAGGTCGAACCGACGTAGCCGGCCGGAGAGCCAATGATCCGGTTGATCGAGGCAGGTGAGTGGAACTCGGTCATGTTCAGGATGATCGGAGGCTGCTCCGTCAGTTCCTGGGCGATGATCTTGGCCACCTCGGTCTTGCCGACACCGGAGGCTCCCGCAAACAGCCACGCGATCGGCGTCGTGCGCGGGAAGACACCCAGGTCATCCCGGTGGAGGGTCTCCACCAACTTTGCTGTGATCGTGTCCTGGCCCTGGATGCGCGAGAGCTCCTCGCGGAGCCGCTGCACATTCAGGCTTTCCTTCTGCGCGTGACCGGTCATCAGGCGCATGGCGACCTGACGGACACGGCGCTCTGTGGTCGGAACGGTCGGGGCCGCCTGGAGCATTGCCAGCGCCGTGGCGTCGTTGTTCTCCATGGCCCTGGCAAGGCGCTTGTTGTAGTCCAGCACGGTGTCGGCCATGGCCCGGTCCAGCAGGGTGAGGGCGTTGTCCGGACGGTGGTGCCCCGCCTTGGCGTACTCGTCGGCTACTGCGGTGACCGTCTCCAGCACCCCATCGGTGACGGTGATCTGGTGCTTGTAATGGGCGACGAGGCCCGGACGGGCCGCCCGCAGGATTTCCAGGGTTTGCTCACGGTTCAGTTCGTCCACGATGAGCCGGGAGAACCGGCGGTTGAAAGCCGGATCGTCGTCGAAGGACCGCGACTCCTGAAGGGTCGTGGCTCCGATGACGTGCATGTCGCCCCTGGCAAGTGCCGGCTTGATGATCTGCGCGATCTTCTCGTAGGTGGAGCTGCGGTCCGAGGTCAGCTGGTGGATCTCGTCGATGAACAGGATCGCCTTGTTCTTGGGATCGCAGATGAAGTCAACGAGCGAGGTGACCCGCTCTTCGAGCTGGCCGACAATTCCCGCGCCGGCTACCAGGGACGACAGCGGAAGTTCATAGATCGTGTGGTCCTTCAGGCTCTTCGGGATCAGGGGATCATCGTTGGCGATGCGCCGGGCAATGTCTTCGACGATCTTGGTCTTGCCCACGCCCGCGGCTCCGACAAGCAGCGCATTGGGCTTGTTCTTGCCAATGATCACCGAGATCGTCTGGGTGATGACGTCGTCCCGGAACAGCGTGGGACCGGCGTTTTTGAACCTCTCGTTGTAGTTGAGCAGGAGGTCGGTGATGTCATCGAGCGAACCCGTCATGCTGGCCATCGACGGCATCGGCGGGGTGGGACCTGAGCTTGCGGGAGGGGTGTTACCGCCTGCGCCGCCGGGGGTGAAGTTGCTGAGACCCATGACGGGGCTCCTTCCTGATGATTTATGGAGCCCCTGCCCGGGACGGGAAGGGGCTGTAAACGTCTGCGGGGCGGCTGCCTGGAATTCAGACAGCCGCCCCGCAGGACTTTCGGTGGTGGGTGGAGCGGTAGGGCGTGGTGAAGAGCCGCCCGGCTAGAGGATCAGGCCCAGCATTCGCTGGGCGATAGCCGGCTCGATGTGCTGCATGTTGGTCGTGTAGTTCCGGGCGTAGTGCGTGATCGTTGCCCAGTCCATGGAGGAACACGGCGCGTAGTACAGGTTTTTCGGGTGCTCTTCACGAGTCGTGGGCGGGTACCACTCGAAGTCCGTGATGACCAGCGACAGCCGGCGTTTCCGGACAGGGGACTGGTTGATGTAGTCCCAGATCTGCTTGTACTCGGTGCCGCCGGAAACCTTGGGGATCTTCCTGAACTCATTCCAGATCTGGGCCACGGACTTGTTGGCCGTGCGCAGCAGCACCTCCTGAGAGAGCATGTGCGAGAAGGAGTTGAAGTACAGGTTCACGTTGAGTTTCTTGGCCATCGAGATCAGCATGATCACTGACTGCTGGTAGTTCTCCTCACTGATCGAGCCCGAGGTGTCCACGTAGACGTGGATGTCGGGCATGTAGTGGGTGGAGACGATCCTGCCGGGCTTGTTCCAGTCATCCGGATCGCGCCGGTTGGCCTTCACAAACGTCGACTTGGACTTCCGGAAGACGTTCTGGGACCGGTTGACCTGCCCCATGCGCTTGAGCGCACGCGTCAGGTCCCTGACCAGCTCGACCTTGCTCGGTGCCTGTTTGCGGAACTTCACCTGCGCCGAACGGCCGGTCTGGGTATGCCCCTTGACCATGTTCGAGGCAGCCGCCTGGGCCTTGGCCGCCGCACGGGGGAGTGCGGTCAGCTTGGACAGCGACTTGTTGGACAGGATCTTTACCGGCGAGGCGATCGAGGCATTGATCATCTTCCACTCGGAAGCGACCTTGTTACCGCTTGCCCGCGCGTGTGCCTCCACGTTGACGATGACCAGCGTGCGAGGGGAGTACAACTCCGAGAGCAGGAACGGCAAGGCGCCGGTCTCCGGAGTCGACTGTGCCTGCGCAGCCGCCGCTTCCTTCTGATGGACGTAGTCCATCAGCATGTGGACGATGACCCGGGCGAACGAGTATTCCTCGTTCTCGTCGGAGTCGTCCTTGCGCAGCAGCAGCGATTCGGTGAGGCCCTTCAGGGAGATATTGCTGAACTGGTTCAGCAGGTTGGTGGTATCGGCCGGCAGCACGGAACTGAGTGCGGCCGTGGTTCCGGTGAGCCAGGTCTTGAAATCGTCGAACGCAGCGCTGGACTGGAACCAGAAGCCCATGGTCTCCGGGTGAAATGCGTAGGCGATCGAGGCGAAGAACTCCCCTGCGTCGTTGACCTGCCCGGCCAGCAGCTTCTTGGCGGCCGGAATCACGTCCCCCTGGGCGCTGTAGATGATCGTAGGGGTCGGTGCAGGGAGTTTGTACTGCACTCCGGCCTGGACGGCAAAGAGTTCATTGACCAGCAGCGGGGACTTGGGGTCGTAGTAGACGCTGCCTTGGGCGACCAGATTCTTGACGGAGGACTCAGCTTGCGCGTCGACAGTGTCCCCGAGGCATCGCAGGAGAAGCCCGGTGGTGTCGTCCTTGTCCAGGGTGTTGCCCTTGGAATCGGTGATCGTGACGGGGTGGTTCTGGTTGAGCGGGGTGAACAGCGGATCGACGATGGTCGCGGTGATGCCCGCCACGGGATCGTAATCGCCCGATACGGGGAGCTTGTGCACAGGGCTGAACTGTGCGGGCTTCTGATTGGTGATGGTCAGAGCCATGGTGGGCCTTCTTTCTGATTTAGGGGAGCGGAACGCCGGAGCCGGCTCTGATGAACCGGCTCCGGCGTGTTGCTCTGTGCGGGTGCAGTCTGGGAACTCCGGTGGCTGCCCGGGCTCCTCGAGCGGGACCCCGCACGAGGCGCCAGGGTTCCGGCCTAGAAGATGCCCAGGACCACGCGCATGGACTCGGCGATGGGCGCACCGGTGTCCAGGAAGGCATTGACGTTGCCCTCATCGAGCTGCTGGCTGGCAGCGAGCTTCACCAGATCCTGGGCGTGCTCGGGTTCTAGCTTCACCGTCACCGGTGCCAGTTCTCCGATCAGCCGGGCGTTATCCGTCTTCTCGTAGAGGGCGTAGAGCAGGCTGCCGCTCTTTTCCCGGTCGCTGAGGCCCGTGAGCAGGTCTGCCAGGTCAGAGGCCGTTTGGGCGTTCTTCAGCTGGGAGTAGACCTTCGGACGGGGCGCGGTGTGGGCGGCAGGCTTGCCCGAGGCGCCGTTGGCCAGGGTCTCGGAGATGTTGGAGACCAGGTGGGTGGTGAAGTCGGTGTTGCCGACCTTGCCTTCCAGGATCTCGTTGAGCAGGGTCGTGTCGCGGCCCTCAATCGAGGCAGGGGTCTGGAGGTACTCCTGGAGCGTCTCGGGCTTGACCTTGTTCAGCCAGCGGCTCACGGCGTCGATCGTGCGCGGAGTGGTCAGCTGGAGCATCTCCTCGCCGGAGTCGAACAGATCGGCCACCGAAGCCTGGGCGGTCTTGTCATCGTCGTCGGCGTCCCCGTCGACCACGAGGGCGTTGGGTGCCGACTTCTGGAAGACCAGGGCCGGGTACTGGGTGAGCACCTTGGCAACCCAGGGGTTCAGGTCGTCACCGAGGATGTTCACCAGGGTGGCCGCGTCGGGCTCGACGTTGTACAGCGCGAAGCGTGAAAGCGAAGCCTCGTCCAGGGTGGTGACGTTGCCTTTGTTGTTGCCGGCGATCATCAGGCGGAGGTTGTCCGGCAATGCAACAGAGCCCAGCCGGCGCAGGGTCACCAAAGTCAGTGCGGCCGAGGTGACGTCCGGCGTGGTCCGGTTGATCTCATCCAGGAAGAGGATGGGGTTTTCCCGCGGGTTCGCCAGGGCGTACTCGATGGCTTCCTGCACGACGTGGTGCGGGTAGAAGACCTGCGAGTAGCTCTTGCCATCATCGGTGGGCACCAGGCGTGCACCGGTGAGGTCCGCCTTGTCGGCCAACTGGTTGCAGGGAAGGACGAAGGCCTTGGTGTTCATGCTGCGGGCCAGTTCCTCCACGAAGGAGGACTTGCCGATACCCGGTTCTCCCATGAGGGCCGGAACGATTTCCATGTCGAGGTCGATCGCGATGACATCGGTGAGGGTCTGGGTGAATTTCACGATGATTTCCTTTGGCTTGTGTGGTGTGGAAACGGTGGGAGGGTCGTGCTGGTGAAGCTGTTTGGACGTGCTTTTTCGGGTGGTGTGAATCGGAGGCGGAGCGGTTACGTGCGCCCGGCCGTCACGGCACCAGGTAGGCGATGACCTTGTAGCCGCCGATGCTGGTGGTGTCGCAGATCAGGCATTCGAAGTAGCCGTGGCCGGTGTCTTCCCCCTCGGCGCAGCTGATGTGCCGGGCGGATTCGGCGAAGGCGCGGGCACTGTCGCTCAAGGTGGAGCTGGTCTCCGGGTCCAGGCCGAGTTCCGTCTGGTCGAAACCGCCGATCCAGACGAGCCGGCAATCAGTGCAGATGCGGCCGTGGACTTCGTCCAGGCCCTCCAGGTCGCTGCCGCTGACATCGGGCTGGGGAGGCTCGGTGCCGGGTTCTCGGACCTCGTCGGGCGCCGCGCTCATTGCTTCACCACGAAGGTGTCGGCGGCCGCCGTCTCGTCGGTAACCACGACTTTGGTGCTGAGGTCTCCGGCCAGGTAGAGCGGGCCGATTTCGGTTTCAGCCACCAGGAATCCGGGGCTGATTCTGCTGGGGTAGACCTCTTCGCGGATCATGAGCGTGTCACCGGCAGGGATGACGATTTTCATGCCCGACTTCAGGTCGGAGTTCTTGGTCATGCTGATTTTCGACATGGCTATGGTCTTTTCTCGTGTGCTGACGCGAAGAGAGCGTGGAAAGGAAAGGACTCCGCTCCCAGGCCGGCAGGCAGAAATCACGGCAATCGCAACATCGCTGTTGGTGCAGCAGCCGAAGCTCAAGCTCATGTACCTGCATTCCGGAAGCGGAGTCCCCGAAACCGTCGTCTCGGGGCGGGTGAGGCGCTCAGTGGCGCTCCCCGCCATCGCATCTCCCGGCTACGCAGCGCGTAGCAACCAGCCGCAGGCTGGATGACACACACATGCGCCACGCAGTGGTTGATTTCTCGTCGTAGGACAGCCAAGCCATGCCGGACTGTCAGTGGGTAGTGCCTACACTGGTTTGGAAGCAGACTGGGGAGGGATGCTGTGAGTCCGAAGGAAGCAGGCTCAATCGCGGGTGCTGCCGGAGCCGAGAGTCGCCGGGTTCGCCTCTTCAGGAAAGCGTCATCCCGTGCTCTCAAACCCCATCAGCAGGCACGCGCTGCTTTTGACGGGTTGAGACTTGGGGCCGAAGTAAGACTGGAAACGTTGATTGCAACGGTGGAAGGGGTTCGCGGCCGCCGGATCGTCATTGAACAGCGCGATGAGCTCGGGACCACCAAGGTGTGTGGACTTTGGCTCGCCAAAGACACGGTGGAGCTCGTCTTCCACGGAACACCGCGCAGCGAACTCCACCGTCAGCAGTTCATCCTTCACGAACTGGCCCACATGGTTCTCCGCCATGACGAGACGGTGGTCAGCGCGGATTACGCCTCTACTCTTTTTCCGCACCTGAACGGCGAACGGGTCCGGGCGGTTCTGGCCCGGGAAAGTTTCGACCATGAACACGAAGTTGTGGCGGAACTGCTCGCGGATCTCTTCTCGGCCGCCATAGCGGCCTCGGATCGCGAGCCCGGCCGGTTTTCGGAGGTCTTCGGATGAGCTGGGTCATCGCAGGACTTCTCTGGGCGCTGGTCGTCGCGAAGACGATCACACGGCGGCCTCACGCCAGCAACGTCATGCTGTGGTGTGCCGTCGTCTTCGCCCTCTCGTTCTCGACCGACATCGGTGAGCTGTTCCAGCCTCTTGACCGTTTTCTGGGCGGATGGAACATCACCAACATCGCCGGCCACCTGCTCTTCTCCACCGGGGTGTACCTGCTGTCCCGGTCGGTGATCACTGCGGCTCTTCCGCACAAGGCTGAGCGCGTTGAGCGCTGGAACCGCGGTTTGCTCGGTGTTGTTCTCCTGGCCCAGCTTGCAACCTTCTCCACGGTCGAGACCACTGGCTCTACAGACCGCTTCTCGGTTACTTACGGAACGCAGGACGCCGCCCTCTGGTACGCCATGGTCGAGATCGTCTACACGATCCTCGTTCTCGGCATCACGGCCCTGGTGGCGATGGTTCACCTGGGAAAGTTCCGGGCGGGCCGCTATCGGGTCGGCATGCTCCTGACGGCCATCGGCTGCGTCCTGGCAACAGCCACCGAGATCACGGGCATCGAATATGTGCTCCGGATCCACAGCGGAACTATCGGGGCGCTCTCCTGGTTTGCCCTGCAACACGACCTGCTGTTCGCCCTGGCTGCCCTCACACTGGTGACAGGATTCGCCGTACCTTCCGTTGCGGGATGGGTGCGGCGCTGGTTCCGTCACCACGAGGCCCGGGCAAAGCTTGTAGCCCTTCGTCCGATCTGGGAAGAAGCAACGCTGGGCCGTCAGACCATTGATCTGGATGAATCAACCCCACCCAGCCAGCAGCTGCACCGCATGGTCGTGGAAATCCGTGACGCAAGCCGTGTTGACCCCGAGGTTGCCCGGCGGCTGCAAGAGCGTTTCGACTATCAGGTTGAACAGACGATTGAAGACTCCGAGCGGTTCCTTGCCGGGCACCACGTATGACCGCTGTCTCTATCGGCATGTCTGTGGCGGCCGCAGTTGGAGCAGCCACCTTGGCAGCCGGAACGGCGTTCGCCCGCAGGGCGACACGCAACAGTCACCGCCGGGCCGATACTTTGCCCATCATTGCCTGGAATGAGGACTCCGTGGAGTTGGCGGCCACGCCATCAACGACGGCGCCCGGCACTTTCAGTCTCTATACGAACCAGGGAACCGGCCACGCCCGCATCGGCAGGGTCCTTTCCGCGACCGCTGCAACGGTAGTGCGGGAAATTGAAGCTGTTTACAGGCCCTCGCCGGCGACCCGCGGCTACTGGTCCGGTTACGGCTTCGAGAGCCCCGGAGACCTCGACCTGAAGGCTGAGGAGGTGCTGATTCCAGTGGAGCGGGGAAGTGCTCCTGCCTGGCTCCTGGCTGGCGAAACAACGGACACTTGGGTCATCCACGTCCATGGTCTGGGTGGCCGCAGGGCAGCCTGCCTCCGCGCCGCTCCTGTTTTCAGGGAGCTGGGCCCTACACAGCTGGTCGTCTCCTATGCTGGCGACAGGGACGCTCCCCGGCTCGCTGACGGCCGGCACCACTTCGGGCTTGATGAATGGCGCGATGTCGAAGCGGCGCTGGACTTTGCTGTGTCCGCCGGCGCCCGAACTGTTGTCCTGGCCACCTGGTCCATGGGATCCACCATTGCCCTGCAACTGCTGAACCATTCCCGGCACCGGAACATCATCAAGGGCCTGGTGATGACGTCCCCGGTCATGGACTGGGAGCAAACCCTGCTCGAGCAAGGCCGGCAGGCCGGACTGCCGCATTTTGTTGCACGAGCCGGGTTGCGCCTTATGGCTTCCGGGTGGCTCCACCGGCTCACCGGGCTCGCCACGCCCTTGGATGTGAAGGCCGGATCCTGGTTCGATAACCCACCCACTGATCTTCCGCCAACGCTGATTTTGCACGCAGTTGGCGATCCGCTGGCGTCGTTCGATCACAGCCAGCGATATTCTGCGGAAGCGGATCTGGAGTTCGTGGCCGTTGATGCCCCTGGGCACACGCTGGAGTGGAGCGTTGACCAGGCAGGTTGTGCCGATGCGGTTCGGCGTTGGTGGCAGCGCAGCTTCAGTGGCCACACACCCACAGGACGGCAGGCTCCGATGCTGCTTTTGGGTATGGGAAACCAGTCGTGAATGTGTTCAAGGACTGGTGTCAGAGCGGGGCTGTACGCTGGCGCTGAACATACTCATCGGTTTTTGGGGGAGAACACAATGACAGCAGAAGAGCTCTACTGGTCGGCCAAAGAATATGGACTTGCGGCAGAAGCTCAGTTCCTGGCTTTCGCACAGTCCAAGGGATACAGCCCTAAGTATTTCGGCGGCCACCACAGCAGCAAAGATGTGGTCATCACCCTCGAAGGGGATGAAAGCACCGTCGATGTGAAGGCTGGCTTCCCCTGGCCGGACCGGGGAATCGGCTTCATGGGTCGACGCACCGGCATCAAAATCCGCGCTGATTATCTTGCGTTGGTCGTTCATACCCGCGATGAGTCCTCGCGGCTATTCGGAGACCGGCTCGAATTCCCGCAGCACGACGGGATCTATCTGATGCCCGCCCAGGCCGTGGAGGAAGTGTTCGCACAGGGCCTGAACCGTGCCGGCAAGCCCAGCGGAATGAATCTCTACGCCCAGATCTCGGAGCTGGAGGCATACCGGGTCTCCTGATTCTGCCGACTCGTTGCACCAAGCACCGATTTTCCCGCCCGGTGTGGTTCACGCGGTGAGAACCCCACCCGTCGTCATCAGACCTTGGAATGCATCGAACAGTGCTTTTGAGTCCAGGGCACCGCGGGTGATGTCTTCCACGGCTGTCTGGACATCGTCGGGTGTTCCGTAGAGGTTTTCCTGAGCGTCCGAATCCCACTTCAAGGTGGTTATCCCGGTGCTGTAGTCGTGCGTAAGCAGGCAGCCGGTTCGGTCCACGGTGCTCAGGTCGATGGTGGCTGTTGCGGGGGTTCCGGTTGCGGGGTCGCTCGGTGCGTAGCTGGCTCCGACGATTTCGTAGTAGCCATCGCTGGCGCCGGCTTCCCACAGCGCATCTTCGGGGTGCATGGTCTCGCCCATGGTGGTTGTTGCTCCTTTTTTCGGGTGTGATTGTTGTTAGGCAACAGAAAGCCCCCACCTACAGCCCTTGGTCGGGGCGGGTGTGGAGGCTTCTGTACGGTAGTTTTTGCTCCTGCGAGCTTCTTTAGAAGGGTGGTTCGCTGTCGGGTCCGTTGCCCCAGCCGCCGGCGTTGCTGACACCGGGTGTAGCCCAAGGGTCATTCTGTGCAGGTTGGTTGCCGCCCCAGCCGCCGCCGGAGTTCCCACCCTGAGATCCCCCGTTGCCGCCACCGTTTCCGCCGCCGAAGCCGCCCTGGCCGCTTGAGCGTTGAGTGCGGTTGACCTTGGCGCTGGCCCACCGAAGGCTTGGTCCGATTTCGTCGACCTCCAGTTCGATTACGGTGCGCTTTTCGCCTTCCTTGGTTTCATAGGATCGACTTTTCAGTCGGCCGGTGACGATGACCCGCATACCCTTGGTGAGGGTTTCAGCAGCGTTTTCGGCAGCCTCGCGCCAGACGCCGGCCCGCAGGAAAAGGGTTTCGCCGTCCTTCCACTCGTTGCTCTGCCGGTCGAAGGTCCGGGGAGTGGAAGCGATGGTGAAGTTCGCTACCGCCGAGCCTGAGGGTGTGAATCTCAGCTCGGGATCATTTGTGAGGTTTCCGATCACGGTAATGGTGGTCTCGCCTGCCATGGTGGTGCTCCTGCTTCTGTTGTTGGTGCTGGGTCTTTTTGGTGGGGCTGCTGGTCAGCTAGGGGTTCCTGTCAGCCCGAGGGCAGCCACGGTTGCTTCAATGCGGTCCGGCCGGAAACCGGACCAGTGGTTGTGCTCATCGACGACGACGATGGGCGCCATGCTGTAGCCAAGCTCGTCCATGACGTACTCAAGCGCCGGGGCTGATTGGGTGAGATCGACCTCGCGGTAGGTCAGGCCCTTCTTGTCCAGCGCCCGCTTGGTGGCATCGCATTGAACGCAGGCGGGCTTGCTGTAGAGAGTGAGATGAAAAGCGTCTTCGGTGTTGCGTTCCTCGTCCATGACTACTCCTTTTCACCGTCGTTGCTGGTGGCTGCCCTGCGGGCGATCAGCGACACCGTGGCGTTCATCAGCAGGGGCATGTTGTTCCGGTATTCCTCGTGCTTGGTCCGGTGTGGGATGACCTTCTGCGCAGCCGTGTAGACGAGCCACGCCTGGTCGTTCTCGTCATAGGGGTGGTCCACGACGTCCTTGATGGCCACCAGGATCGCCGCCAGGCGGTTGTAGAGCACACCCAGGATGGAGAACTCCCAGCGGGAATAGTCGTTGTGGAACTTCCCCAGCTCGCGTTTGTGCGGCTGGCGCGTCATGAGCTCGATAATCTCGGCTTCGCGCGGGATCTCCGGCTTGTCCGCGTTGACATCCACCTGGACGGTCGGCGTCTCTACAGCAAGCTCAGCCAGGCTGGCATACAGGTCTGCCCATGCAGGGGCTTGGGGGAGAGCGTCCTCATCAGGCCCCACGTACCGTTCCGCCGGTACGCCGGTACGAGTGAACGTCACCCAGTGATCCAGCAGGATTTCGTACCAACCATGTTCTTCCTTGAGCACCTTCTTGCTCGTTGCCAGCGGGTAGTCCCAGAAGTTCGGAGGCAGCGGCATCAGCAGGTGGTAGCCGCGGCCGGACATCGACAGTTCGCTATACAGCGTTTCGGACATGCCCAGCAATTCGGCTGCCACGTTCGGCGGACAGGTTTTCTCGATGTCCAGTACCAGCACTCCGTCGGTCTGTGCCTGGAGGTAGAAGGCGTTGTTGGCGGCGTTGGGCAGCGCTTTGGTGAGCTCGTTGAGCGTCATCAGGCAGGCATCACTGATGTCCCAGGCGCCGCGGATCCGGCCAGTCTTCATGAGTTCGCGCATGTCGATGGGCATTTTCTCGTTGTCCGAAACAGACCATCGTGAGCGGTCAGCCAGCAGCTGCACGGCGGGGTTGACATAAAAGTCCGGAAAGAGCATGTCCGGGGTGAGTGCGGGCGGCCACTGATCGTGTGGCTGGGGCTGATTCATAGGGAGTCACTTCTCTGGTGATGTAGGTGGCGAAGTCAGTGGGCGAGATTGGGGGATGCGTCGGGGGATGTGTTGTTGGAAGCAGGAAAAAAAGACCCGGAGTGCAAGGCGAGGGACACTCGTTGCACTCCGGGTCTTTTCATGGTGTTGATGCTCTGTTCCTGTTGCGCGGATAGGTTTCAGCCGGAGTAGGAGATGCCCTGGGCAACGGGCTGCTGGCCCGGAGTAACCCAGGGATCCTCGGTGACCGGTCCCGGGCCGAAGGCAGATTCCCCACCGGAGGCTGCACTGGCCGCATTGCGGGCAGCCAGTTCGGCGCGGAGCCGTGCCAGTTCCTGCTCAGGAGTTTCCTGCACCTGCTGCACCGGCTGTACGGCCTGTGCCGCCGGCGCAGGCTGAACGACAGGCAGGGTTGGAGCGGGGGTTGCGGCCGCCGGAGCAGGAAGACCCGTCGCTGCGTCGGTGTTGGCCGGAAGGCCGGCACCTGCTGCAACGGGAGCTGCGTCAGCACCGGAGATCTGCTTCGGGGGAGCCGCGAAGATGATGCCACGGGCAGCAAGCTCGCCGGTGTTCACACCCGGGTTGTAATAGCGGATCGGCTCGTGCAGCAAAACTAGGTCCAGGGACAGACCACAGTTGGCGTAGCCCTTGGGCTTGTAGACGCGAAGCACGAGCGTCACGTCGAGGCCGGCGGCAAGATCGCTTTCCAGGACGACCTGCTCGACTTCCCCTGCGTCGTTCAAGGTACCGACGATCGGCAGGTTGGTGGACTTGTTGTCCATCGAGTAGGACATGCCGTGTTCGGGGTGCTTGGCCGAGGTGAACCGGCGTTCGCTCACGAAGATTTCTTCGGGAGTTGGATTGGCCGGGTAAGCAAAGACGACTTCGGCCTGGGCGAGGTTCACCGATGTGTGGGCACGCCCGACAGGGCTCATCCCGTTCTTCACGCGCTGCGCGTCAGCCTTGACGAGATCCTCGCCGTCGACCAGCTTGGCCAGGCGGGAATAGGTGAGCTTGCCACGAATGTGGACAGTTGCGTTCGGCGTGAGCTGGGTGGCGTTGACCTGGTAGTTCGGCACAGTGGGCCTTCTTTCAATGTGTGGGGGAGAAGTGGGTTGTGTCATTGGAAAACGAGCCTTCTCGGCACTGTTTTCCGGTGAACGTTGTTGAGTGTTCCGGCTTACCTCAACGGTAGCAGTAAGCCCTGAGTTATGAGTAGAATCTAGTGATTATATGAGTGACAGCGTGCTCCCTATGTAAGAAGAAAAGGTTGGCAATTATGGGAACTGAAGAGAGCAGGGCACCCAAGGCGGGTCCATTGGGATACGGCATGGCTCCGGTGGCCGTCGCCGGAGGGATCACGCTGCTGTGTGCTCTTGGTCTGTTGGGCGGAGGCTTTGGTGTAGTCGCGAATGCTCTCGCACCACAGACGCCCACCGGAGTCCACGCCGCCCCGGCTCCCGTGGAAGCCGACCTGAACAATGCCAGCGGAACCGGCACCGATACCGCGGGACCCACCACACCCCCGGAGCGCGGAAGCGCTCCCGCAGAAGTCGCACCCGCCGACACGATCTACCTCATCAAGTGGGGCGACACTCTCTCGCAGATTTCGCTGGGCACCGGAGTCAGCGTGGAGCGCCTGGCGGAGTACAACTCGATCGAAGACGTCGACCTCATTTATGCCGGAGCACTCCTGCGGATCCCGTACATCCTGATCCCCGGTGACGGAAACGCGGCCGCGCCGACAAAATAGACGTCACAGCTGAGGTGTGGCAGCGCCCCTGCATCCAGCAGGGGCGCTTCTTTGTTTCCACGGGTTGCCCCGGCAGATGGGAAGCCGGCCGTCGCCGGTAGAGTGTCTGCGGGATTCTCGGTGATCCCGGGACACCTGGTTTATATGTAGTGGGGGAGGACCCGTGAACGCGGTCAAAGAGACCTGGCGGATTGATGTCGAGCGGCTGCTCGACGGAGAAGATGCCGACAATGCCGCTAAATACTGGGCATGCCGCCCCGGCCGCTTCGGAAAAATTGACTGGGAGCATAAGCCTTCCGAACTCTTTGGCGCGGTCACTCCGGCTGAAGCGGCATCTCTTGCTGGCGCATTTGTCGTCGCCACTTTTGTGGGAGCCCCCTGCGCCGAATGCGGTGAGACTCCCGAGGGGATCACGGTGCCTTCCCGGGCCGCGGCCACCGCCAAGCTGTCAAGGAGCTCAGGAACTCTGTGTGCTTCTTGCCAGGAAGCGAAACTCGACGCCGCGAACGAGCACGGCACGCGAGTTCAGGAGTGGCTGGCGTCTTTCCAGGGAAACCTGCCTCCGGATGAGCTGGAAAGCCTCGACGAAATCCTGCTCCTGGACAAGCTCACTCAGTCCGATCCCTTCAAGGACCGGCGGCTGCGGGGCAACCTTCTCGACCGCGCTCACTTCTCCAATGACGACATCGGCCGTCTCTTTGAGCTTGGCATCATCGTCCCAACAGCTGTTTCCCGCCCCTCCAAGATCGTGTTCGGCGACGAGGGCACGACGTATTACCCCTTTGAAATGGACTGGCAGCCTGCCGGTGAAGGAAGGCTGGAAGACCGCTTTGGAGCAATCGAGCGGCTTTCGTCCCAGGAGATCCACGGGGCGGCGGACAAGTATCCCCGGGAAGTGGAAACGCTGGCCGGCAGGCTGATCGTGATGGAAGCCGAACGGTACCTCATGCAACAGCTCTCCAACCGCGGGATTGACGTCCCTACGGAAGCACAAATGGCACGCTTCCGGGACTCGATTGCTGACGCATGGACGGACTTCGGCCTCGCCCAGTTCTACTATGCGATTTGGCCCGCGTGCGCCAAAGCGGTGGACGCCAAAGCCCGGCACAGTTACATGGGCCGCGACGCAGTAACCGGCTCTGCGGTAAACGCGATTGTGAAAGGCCTGGATGACTTCCGTTCAGGACGGCTGGTCCCAAAGAGCTTCGACCAGCCTTACGATCTTCCGCTGGATTCCAGGACGGTCACGCTCTTTCGCATCGCACTGGATCTCGATCCGCTCTCGGCACTGGCGACCGACGTGGCAGCCGTGCTGGGCACCGAGCCCGAACCGCCGGCGGCGCCCGAAGAGATCCTCGAAGGTGCCCGCATGGTCCACGCCGCATGCCTTGAATCAATGCCCGAAGAGCACGCCTTTACAGCGGCGATGGCCAGCCTGAATTTGCTGGTGCGCTACTACGACCTTGAAACGATCAATGCGGCCCGCGCTGCCTTCGCGGGTGAACGTATGGGGTCGCGCTTCGCCATTCCCGGCAGCGACTAAAGGCACCGCCAGGGGCCTCGTGAGCTGCAAAGCCCATGAGGCCCCTGGCGATCAGACCACTGTCGAGAACAGCGAGGCGTCCACGTCGTAGAGGTCGCTGAACTCCTCGGCCAGCTCGGTGACCTGCGCTGCATCGACGTGCACGGCGCTGATTAGCCCTTCCTGGACCAAGTGCTTCTTCTCCAGGTTCACCGGCAGCCGCATGTCGTGGGTGCCCTTGGTGATCAGGCGGTAGATCGTGACGGGGTTCTTCTGTCCCATCCGGTCCAGCCGCCCGTTGGTCTGGATGTAGTGCTCCAGTGAATACGGCACTGTGTACCAGATCAGGGTGTTGCCGCCGTCCTGGAAGTTCAGTCCGTGACCGGCGCTGGCCGGATGCAGCAGCATCACGGGCACCTTGCCCCGGTTCCACTCCTTGACCATGGCGCGGGAGCCGTCGAAGGGCCGTACATCGTGGCCCAGTGCTGACAGCTTCCGGATCAGTTCCGCCCTGTCAGAGCGGAACATATAGGTCACGATGACGGGCCCGTCGGTGTTCCGGATCAGGTAATCGGTCATCTGGATCTTGTGGTCGTGGATGACCCGGTAATTGTGGTTGTCATCGGTGTACATCGTGCCGGCGGCGAACTGGACGAGCTTGTTGGTCAGTACCGCCTGGTTCTTGGCCACTACGGTGATGAGCGGCTCGCCGGGGTTCTCGGCTGCCAGGTCCAGAACCAGGTCCCGCTTGAAGTCACGGTACGCTTCCAGCTCATCCTTGGTCATCGAGATGTTGACGTCCTCGATGGTGGCCTTGGGCAGGGTGATGCTGGTGTTTTCGGTGCTCATCACCAGGTGCGCCACCCGCGCGTAGATCTCCTCGGTGGCGCCTTCCCGCGGTTCCCACTCAATGGGCCGGTTGTTGGCGAACTTTGTGGGGAGGAAGTACCGGTTGGTGTAGGCGGTGATGGTCTCGCCCAGTGCCAGGCCCTGGTCCAGCAGGTAGACCTGCGCCCAGAGGTCCAGCAGTCCGTTGGGTGTCGGGGTGCCGGTGAGCTCGATCAGCCGGATGATGGCAGGGCGGGCCTGTCTCAGGGCGTGAAAGCGCTGGGAGGAAGGGTTCTTCACCCCTTGGGATTCGTCAACGATCACCGTGGGGAAAGGCCACTGGAAGACCTTGTTCCCGCCGGTGTCGACCACGGGCATGTTGTCCACCAGGTCTTTGACGAGTTCCTGGTTGATGAAATACATCGTGGGCGGATCCGTGAAGACTTCCGCGTAGCGTTGCAGGCGCTTGGCGCGGGAGAGCTTTTTGTCGTTGTCGTTCACGATCAGTGACCGGGTCCGGATCGGGATGTTCCATTTCTCGATCTCGTCCACCCAGGTGGAACGGGCAATGTTGACCGGCGCAATGACGAGGATGTGCCCCGAAGGCCGGATCGAGGCCAGAGCTTGCAGCACCGTGTAGGTCTTGCCGCCGCCGACGCCGAGAAAGATTCCGCAGTGGGGATGGTCGATGATGTATTGCTTGATGAGTGCCTGGTGCGGCAGCAATGCCGGCGGGGACATAGGGGAGACTGCCATGGTGCAACCGTCCTTCTTCTGGCTTCGGAGTATGTGTGTGGGCTTATAGCGGCCGGCAGCAGCAGGTGGGAGGAGATGCTGCCCGGCTGTTCAGGAGGACGTCCTACAGCGCCACAGTCTGTGCTGGGCATCCTTCGCGCACGCCGGCGGCATGAAGGTTCCCGAAGATCTGCTTGAGCTCGACCAGCTTGTCGGGACGGCGTCCGGCCCAGTGGTCGCCCCAGGTGCCGTCCTGAACGACCACAACGGGCATCTGGCGGCCGTAGCGCTCCACGACGTGATCAAAGGCCGTCCTGTTGCCGAACTCGGCGTGGGTCTTGGAGTCTTCCTGGACGTTGAACTCCCGGTAGGGGATGCCGTATTCGGTGAGTTTGGCCTTGGTGTGGTCGCAGGCGGAGCACTCGTTCTTACTGAAGACGGTGACGACTGGAACGGGTTCGGCGTTCGTTGTTGCGGTGTTGTGGGAAACGGTGTCGTTGATGGTGATGCTCATGGGAGCACCTCGCTTTCTGTGATGGGGGAGTGGGCGGGGGAGCTGTCGCGCGCGTGCTTGAGTGCATCGGTGACCGATGAGCCGTCCAGTAGAGCCTGGTAGGCGGCCTCTGCCTGGTTTTCGCCGACGATCAACGCCAGAGTCTTGACCAGCGCACGGGACAGGTCCCCATAGACGCCGTCCTGGGACGCTGCGCTTTCGACGCTGTTGGCCCGCAGACGGGCATGGTCGATGTAGTGGGCCAGAATCATCAGGTCAGGCTCGGTTTCTGCTGCTGCGGGGTGAGGGCGGGTTGGTGTGGTCATGAGGGATCGCTGCTTTCTGTGGAATCGTCCGGAGCTGGCGGCGTTTGAGAGCCTGTTTCGACCCGGTGCATGCACTTCAGCCAGGTCGAGATGTGCGTAACGCCCTGTGATGCGGGGTCAACCGTGTTCTGCCAGGAGATGTTCTCCGGGCTCCAGATGGTGACCGGGTCGTTGGGAATGTACTGCGGTCCCATCTCGACGTCGGTAATGCGCACGACGAGTGGGGTGCCGGTGTATTGCCACAATTGGCCGACCTCGACAGCCACACTGCCCAGATCAGCAGGTGGTTTTGCCGTGACGCTGTATTCGGTGAGCAGGTGGTCTGCCAGGACCTTGGACTGGGTGAGGTTCAAGGTACTGTTCTCATGCACGAAGGCGATCAGGGCTGTTTTGGTGACGGATTTCTGTCTGGTGGCTATGGGCATGGTGAAGGCACTCCGTTCCTTGGGTTGGCGCCGGGGTAGCTGTGATCGCAGAGCGGATCGCATTCGAGGTGCGAGCCCAGTCCCATGCGGCACTCCGGGCACCGGTGTCGGCAGCTCTCTTCGCATGGGGGTCCGACGGCTGGTTCCGCCATCTCGGGCCGGGTGTTTGTGGACATGGTTGTGCTCCTTGATGAGTTCGTTGAGTGGCCGCGGCACGCCCAGCCTGACCAAACTTGAAAAGTAAGCATGCTTGCTATTAGCTTGGTTTCAGCTTCTTCGCTTGGCCCCCATCAGGCGAAGTGGTTGCCAGAAAGGCCCCGCGGTTCCAAGTTGCTGCGGGGTTTTTCGCTACCTGCACTTGCGCAGCAGCTGGCCATGACCAAGGACCGCAGAGGAGTAATGCAATGGCACAGGGTGACATCGAGACGTACCACGAAGACGGCCAGTGGAAGAACAGGCGCGAAGGCACCGACCGGGCGTTTGGAGCCGGCTACAGCACCAAAGACCAGGCGGTAGCCGCCGGCCGGGATGCCGCCCAGGCCGACAATGTCGAGCACGTCATCAAGAACCAGGACGGCCAGATCGCCGAGAAGAACAGCTACGGCCACGACCCTCGGAACGTTCCGGGCTGATGGGCGCGGCGGGCCGGATGTCCGGTCTAAGTTTAGTTGGCAACGCCGACGTGGGCTTTTGCCAATTTGAGTGAGACAAAACTTGCATTGGTCGTCTCACTTGAGTTGGCAATTCAGTAGCCATCGCGACGTCGGATTTCCCGCCAACGAACGTGCAGTCCCGGTTCAGCAAGGATCCAGCAACGCCAACTTGAGTGAGAAAATTGAGCCTGATCCGTAGATTGCCAGGTTCACTGAGAATCTTGCCAAAAATACTGAGACCGGACACCGGAATTGATGCATCAGATGCAATATCAACCGATTTAGGTTGTCATAATCACGGTTATCGGCTCTTTATTTTGGACTGGACTTAGACGGAAAACAGGTCCAAATTGTCCGCTGTCAGTTGAGTTGGCAGTTTTGTCAGAAGACACGGCAGCCCACGGGTTTTGGGCGATCTTGTCAGCGGAGGTGGCAGCGTCACATTCCTGGGTACTCCTAGGCCTTTGCCGGTGACCCAAGGGATTCGGCTCGCGTTTTCAGGACGCACCTTCGGAACTGCCAGATCAAGTGACAGCCAAAACCCCGGATCCCTGTCAGGAGAACTGGCATTTAACCACGTCAGCACTGCCAGATTCACTGACAACGGACACAAATGCCCGCGCGGTCGTGGTTCAATCGTGGGCATGCCCACTAAGAAATATGGACCGCGGACGAAGGCGAAGCCCAAGAATCTTGGATATGCCCGGAAGGCCTACAAGGAGGCCGCCGATCTGGGCGAACTAAAGCTGATCAAACCGGCCCAGCTGCGCGTTGACGGTTCTCCGGCGCTTCAGGAGGGTCAGGTCTACGTCACCAAGGCAGGGACGAAATATCACCCCTACTGGTGCGAGATCATTGCCGCGAAATGGGACAGCGAAGGCAAAGGCATCCTGGTCACAAGGCTGGAAGACGTTGGTGGCCGTCAGGCGTGCCGAAGCTGCACCATCGTCTGATGCGGAAATCTGGCAGAGCGTAGCTCTGCCGGATGGACTAGAGCTTCCTGACTTTGTCCAGCGCACTTCTCAGCAACGCGCCGGCACCCGAGAGCCGTGGGACGATGCCAGCCGGCAGTTCACGGTCGAGGTCCCAGGATCTGACGCCTTCGGCCTCCCAGATGTCGAAGAGGTCATCGGACCGGTTACCGTGTCTGTAGTCGGCTTCTTCGGGGAAGACGGGTATGGTGTCCAGGAAGGCCACGTGGCCGCCGTCGGGAACCTCCAAATTGGGCATGAAGTTGTCCAGTCTTTCCGTCAGGAGCCAGCCGGTGAATTTGCGGCCTTTGATGACCTTCCAGTCGCCTGCGACGAAGACACCGTGTTGCGGAATCGTGCCGGACACGTGGACGTTCAAGGCCATGGTGGCAAAAGCGTCGAGGACTTCCTGGCCGCCGTGGCTGACTCCGGTGAACAGCTCCACGGCGTGGCGGTGGACGTCCTTCCAGTAGTGCCCGGCGCCTGCTGAGGCGTAGAAGTGGACACCCAGCCGTGAGCTGCCGGCCGGCCACTCGAAAACGCCCATCTGCTTTCCAGTCCGGGTGTTCATCTCATGAAGGATCGGCTCTGCGCCGATGGCCTTTGTATAGTGCTGCCGCAGTTCGTCGATCACAGCATCTCCTCGATGTCCTGGCATTGGATGTGGACGCACTCCGCCTGGTCAGGGTGATCACCCCAAATGCTGATGGCGGCGTCCTCTGTCCCGGTCCGGAAAGTGATAACGCTGTCCAGGTAGACAGTCTGGACCTCGATGAGCCGCCTGCTGGAGCGCAGGACGCCCTCGTGCAGCAGTGCCAGGGCAGGATTGGCCGGCGCCCCTGTCCCGATCGTCAGGGTCACGGGGCCGTCGGCGTCGTGCTGGACAGCCACACCCCAAGCGTTTCCGCTGGTCCACCTGCTTCCGATGCCGTCTACATCGGGGATGACGAGCTCCAGGTCGTTCTCAGCCATCAGCCATAGCAGTGCGTTGGGAAATGCAACGGTGGCCCTAAAGTCGGCGCTCACGCTGCTGGCTCAATCAGTTCCGGCCCGTTGTTTCGGACGCTGTTGACGCGGGTACTGACGATCCTGGGCACCAGGGTCGGCTCCGGAAGAGAGTCCAGCAGATGCTGGATGTCGTCCTTGTCGGTCAGATCCGGGTCCAGCCATTCGGCAAAGCGGTCCCTGGGGATGATGACCGGGCTCCGATCGTGGACGTGCCCCAACGCGTCCTGCGTGGTTGTAGTCAGCACTGTGCAGCTGAGCAGCCATTTGCCCGGGTCATCTTCAGGGACAGCCGGATCCGCCCACCACTCGTACAGGCCGGCGAATCCGAGCATCGGCTCCTCTTCGGAGTACAGGTAGTTGGGGATCTTCTTCCCGTCCTCGGTCTTCTGCCATTCAAAATAGCCGTCCGCAGGCAAAATCCCGCGTCTCTTCACGGCGGCTTTGCGAAACGACGGCTTCTCCAGGATGCTCTCGCTCCTGGCATTGATGAGCTTGTTACCGATCTTGATGTCCTTCGCCCAGGACGGCACCAGGCCCCAGTGGGCCACGAGCAGATGCCGCTCGATGCTGCCTTCGTCAATCCGCTCAGCCACAATGGGCACGCTCTGAGTGGGTGCCACGTTCCAACTGGGCGGCGGCGGCGTGCCTTCCACCTCCTTGGCGTCAAAGTAGCTCAGAAGGTCACCGGTGGCCTTGGACATCACGTATCTGCCGCACATGCGCCCATTCTGCCTGAATGGCACGTCGGGCGGCCGCTGAGGAGGCGTGAAAGCAATTTTGGTTTCTGTCATTGGGTGAGTTGCGCGGGTGGTCGGATAAGCTCGGCGAGCAGTTCATCGACCAGTTCTTTGGAGTTGGCGACGTGGACGATTGCTCCGTGGCTGCGCATGTCTTTGATGACTTCCTGCTGGAGCCGCCGCAGCCCCTCACTGGGGGCTTTGAGTTCCACAAAGACGGTCCATCCGTGGCCGATGATGACCCGGTCGGGAACGCCGCGGGTGCCGGGTGACGTGAATTTGAGGCACATGAACCCCAGGGCCTTGCACCGCTTGAGGAAGTACTTCTCGACGACGCCTTCGGGCGTGGGCATGGTGGGGCTCCTGTCTATGCAGTTGGGGTGCAGTAAAGATGCGTTCGATGTGCAGTGTCTGTGCAGGTGCGGACGCAACGAACGGCAGCCACGGGCCCGTATGGGTCCGTAACTGCCGTCCGTGCTGGATCCCGGGAGAGGCGCTATGCGAGGGCAGACACCAGGTCCTCTGCCGGTTCTTCGTCCTCCTGAGCGAGGGGTCCGTTCAGGACCTGATCGTTCTCGGTCCTGTTCATCCAGTTGCCCTCGAAGGACTCGGCCAGCATCTGGGTGTAGATGTCCAGGTCCAGATACTCAAGCAGGCTGCGCATTCTGTCCGCCGGCAGGCAGTGCAGATCATCGTTGATGATCAGCACGCTCCACTTCGGATCAATCCCGGAGATTTTCCTGACCGCTACGTCCTGGTTCTCAGGCAGCAGCTTCAGGTTATTCAGGGCCGCATCCATGTGGTCCTTGGCCAGGCCCTGCTGGCGCAGGATGTTCCTGGCGATCGGATCTGTGGAAACAGGGCTCGCCCCGTCCCGCCGGCGCCGGGCGGCCGAGGCCGCGGTCACTGCCCAGGCGCCGGCTGCCCTGAGGCTAACGGCGCCGGGGGTTCCCCGCTTGACGATGAAGATCCGGTTGAAGTGCTGAAGCGCACGCGGGTTCCGGATCTCCTCCGGGTCATCACCTTCTGCCCAGGCATCGGCTGCGAAGGGGTAAGTGATGGAACCCATCGAGGCGGCGATCACGTTCTGGAACAGCTGGGCTGCGTGAACGGGATCATCTTTCTCGATGACAGCGGTAAGGATCTTCCGCCCAATCACCCGGTCCATGGGTTCATTCAGTGACAGCGGTGCGTTCCGCCACTGCGGCTGGTACTCGCCGATGATCAGACGCAGATACTGCGCCAGGCCGTGGTCGAGCACCGCCGGATGAGCCAAGGACTTGGTCGGCTGTGGCCCTGCGTGGCAGGACAGAGAAGCCCCCGAGGCGGAGATGATCTTCGTGTCCCACTTCCTGGACGGATCCTTGGGGACTTCGAGCTCCAGGCGGTTGTTGGAGTCCTTGCTGACCAGCAGCAGCGGTTCCGGCTCGATGTCGACGTGGATCAGCGCAGCCTGTTCGGCCAGCACCCGGTTGTTGGTTTCCTCGTCCAGGACCGAGTACAGGCCATCGGTGTTGGTGGAGATGATTCTTGCCCCCGCCAGGGTCTGGGCCTGCCCGATCCGCCACGAGAACAGCTGGCCGATGATCCGCATGGAGATGATCTGGTTGTTCATTCTGATGGGCGTCTTGTGCGTGGTGTCGCCGGCGCCCGATGCAGTGTTCAGGATCAGCTTGGTTCCGTTGCGCAGCGCCGCGAGATGGGCTTTCTCGGCAGCACTGATGCCCGGCTGCTTCATCTCGCGCCCGTAGCGTTCCTTGTCGAAGAAGATCTTCGCGTAGCGGTCCTGCCCCAGCTCCTCGTTGTAGAACGCGCTCATGTTGCGGAGCATGTTCGGGTAGTAGCTGGTGAAGTCCTCGTGGATGGCAGCGGCCGCGGACGTGAAGGTGTACTTCGGGTTGAGCTTGGTGGACCCGTCCGTCTTGGCAACGAACAGCTCCGGGCTCTTCCCCTGTGGAACCTCACTGTAAGCAGCCCCCTTCTGGGTCGTGTTGGCGAGTACCCTGCGGTAATCGACCACGCGGCCGTTGGGAAGCGTGAGCTTGTGCGGTTCATCCTTGGCCAGTGCCAGCAGGTCCGCCGGGTTGGGGTAGAACTGCTTGGCCTTGGCGATCATCCATTCCGAATCCGGTTCCGCTTTGGGCGCCGTCTTGCGGTAGTGGACCTTCTCGGGGTCGCTGCCCAGCAGAACAGCCTTGTAATTGATCTCCGTGCCGTCAGGCAGCACAACCAGTGCTGCCTGACGCTTGGCCTCGGCGATCAGGTCGCAGGGGTCGGGGAAGAACTCCTGCGTCTCCTTCAGCGCCAGCTGGGCTTCCTGGTACTCGATGATGTCCGTACTGTAGGCAGCCACGTTGGCTTCTGCCCCGTGAATGCCGCCGGTGGAGAACGTCGCGAAGCAGGTTGACGGAGTCCCGTCGGCCATGAAGTACGGCAGGTTGTTCGGCGCCTTGGGGATGGCTGCCAGGGAGGACACCGGACGCCGGCTCAGCGGGTAGACCTTGGCGTACTCCTCGGAGTCGTTGAAATTCTTCCCCTCGATCGACTTGTAGTAGTCGTAGACCTTCATGAATTCGGCACGGGCGGCCGGATCCGCGATGTTCTCGAAGAAGAACTCCCTGGAGGACTCCAGCACGTTCACCCGGGGGATGTTCTGCTCCCTGGCAACTGATTCAGAGGGGTACAGGAAGCTGACGGTCTCGATGTCGTTCAGGTTCCCGTAGGGACTCAGGATGAGGCCCACAAACTTCGCTGAGGAGGCATCCGGCGTCAACCGGCTGCGCCGGACCTTGTTGGGTCGGATATCCGGTGCGTAGTTGCCGTACTTCTGCTCGTAGATCGTTTCCGGGTATTCATCCAGCAGGGCCTTTTTCAGGTCAAAGGCACTGGCGTAGGTGGGGTGTGCAAAGAGTTTGGCCAGGCCCACGACGTCGGAGACGTTGTAGGCGAGCAGGTCCATCAGATCCTCGACCGTGTCCAGGCCGGCGTTGTGGCCGCCGAGACGGTCGGATTCGAGGATCTGGCGGCCAAGCATTCCCAGCAGGCGCTTGAGGCCCACCCGCTGCTGGGACTCGTTCAGCCGGGCGATGTCGATGTGCCGGCCGGTGTTGAGCATGTTCTGGCGGATCTTGTGGACATGCGAGTTCCATCCATCGCCGTCAGCGACGGCCCCCTTGGTGAGGTAGCCGGGCATGTAGGACCGGAACTCATCGCTGAACAGCTGGTTGTTGTGCTCGCGCATGGCCGATGCCTTCACCGGCACGAACTCCGTCCCGGGCCCGACGTGGCCGAAGGCCTCCATCAGGTAGAGCGCGAGCATGACGGTGTCGTAGGCAAAGGAGTTGTAGCCGGCCAGGAAGGGGTGCTTGGTCAACGGGTCATAGTCCGGATCCGTGTCACAGGTGATTCTGAACCGGTCCGGATAAGTCGAGGCCGATGCCGGGTTGTTCACATGCTCGGCATCGGAAAGGCCGAAGACCGAGGCCAGGCGTTCGTTGGCGGCCAGCGTGCTCAGGTCCCAGAAGGTCATGGGCCGCTGTCCGGGGCCTCCGGTGTAGGCCGGATTCTTCTCCACGATGGCCTGCCAGGTCCGGGGAATGTTGATTCCCCCGGACCGCAGCGTGGTCGAGAGTTCATTCTCTGATGGGTCCACCAGATAGAAGACCTCCACGGCGTTGGTGTGCGGAGTGAAGGTACAAAGGGTGAAGACGTTGTTCAACGACTCAATGTCGTAGTAGGTGAAGAGGGCATTGCTCGATGTCACCGGTGTTTTCTGGATCTGGGCGGACATGATGGTGACCTCCTTTGTGAGGTGACGTAGGTGGATGGAATCAAGGGGATGACGTTGCCAGTTCGGATGCCTGGTCTGCGGTTGCAGGGTCGGCTTCACCGGCGGTGAATGGTGTTACGGAGCTGTCGGTGAAGGCACTGGCGCCATCACCGGGTTCCTCAGGACTGTTGCTGTCCGGGCCGGATTGGGGCACCCGCCGCAGCAGTCCCCTGTAGTTCGCCTTCAGGGGGTAGGGCAGGGCCCGCTGCGCCACCGTGGTTCCGGTGTAGGTCTTGTTGGTCCAGTCCTTGAGGTCGTACTCGATGACCAGCGGTTCCGGCTTGGAAAGCTTGGTGGAGGGCCGGATCTTCAATTCCTTGTCCGTGCAGTACCAGGTCTGTGACTGCTTGACGATGCTGACCAGGTCCTTGATGAAGATATTCCTGCCGACCGGCGAGCCCGAGGGCGACGTCTGGGAAAACCAGGCGCGGTACAGGTCGTATAGAAACGGGAATGGCAGCAGGTCCCAGGTGAACTGGTCCTCGAATTCCTGGAAGAAGGCCCGAACCGGATCGTTGAACTGCTTGTATTCGGCAAGCACCAGCTGCGTGGCCTCCGGCTCGGACAGCGAGTAGTAATCCATGTGCAGCACGCGCTTGAGCACGTATTGCAGCACGTCGTCCCGGCGCAGGTAATCGTTCTTGATGTATTTGCGCTCGACACCGGTGAAGCACTTGGTGAAGGGCACGAACAGCTGCCGGCGGTAGAAGGAGTCGGACTTGTCCTTGATCCTGGGGAACTCGTTCAGGCATTGCACCATGAACCCCCAGAACTGGAACGCAATTGGCGTCTTGTGCTTGCGGTTCATCGAGATGACGTCGTTGGTGATGATCGCCTTCAGGTTCGCGGCCTTGTCCACGAATGTGCCGACATCGTTTTCGTCCACGATGATCGCGCTGGCCCGGGTCAGCGGCTCCAGCAGGAATTCCTTGCCGAAATCGTTGATGGGGATCGAGGCATAGGCTGCCGGACCGGTCAGGTTGCGCATGAGTTCGCACAGGGTGCCCTTGCCGTTGTTGCCCTGCTCGGCGTAGAACCAGGCGGACTTGTTCCAGCGGACATGAGGGCGAATGATGGCCCCGAGGATTTCCCAGAGCAGCTCCACGATCTCCTGGTCGTCTGACAGCGAGCTCATCCAGGACTCCACGTCCCAGACGGTCTTGTCACCGGGGTGGGTGATCACCGGGTTGATTGCGTTCGCGTCGTACTCCACCTGCGACTTGCACAGGAACACCAGGTTGGGGTTGAAGGGACGCAGCGTTTTGCTGTGGTAGTCGAAGACGCCGTTCTTGACGGCGATCAGGTCCTTGTCGTCGCAGCGGTAGGTCCGCGGTGCGCCGTCCATCAGGGCTGCCCGGACTTCTTTGAAATCGTTGGTTGTGAGGTCGTAGTTGTAGCTGCGGGCGATCCTGCTGAAGCTGCTGTCACTGGTGAGGTAGATTCCTTCGTCCTCACCCTCATCGCAGTAGACGGCCAGCAGGTCGTAATCAGGATCGGTGTTCTTTCCGGCCGGCGCGATCCGCACTACGCGGTTCAGCTTCAGCATGACCTGGGCGATCTGGGTGCAGGTGAGCTTCTTGAGCAGGACGATTTTGTTGCCGGGTGCACGTCCGGTGTTTTCGAGGGTGAATGAGGCGTTCACTTTGTCGATGAGATCCCGCTCGATGATCGGGGGTGCCGGAGGGTTTTTGGGATCAATGTCGGCAAGGTATTCGTATGTGACCGACCGAATGATCTCGTTCTGCGGGACAGCCATAGCGGTACCTTTCGGGTGTGTGAGTCCCGTTCAACTGCCGGACCGAGTCACGTTGTGGGAGTGCGAATCGGCTCGTATTGCAGTAAAACAGGTACGTTCGAGTTTAGTACATCTTCTGGATTAGACAACCCGACGTAGGCAAAGCGTGTCGATCTTACGGCGATGAGAAGTGCGACGTTTCGGCTGGTTTTCCAGCACGTTCGTTTACTGCTTTGCAGACGCCGCCAGACCGAGCAGGCAACTGCGGCCAGTGTCAGTCGCCGGCCGGCCTACTGGCCGTTGCTGCGTTCGAATTGCACCAGGGCGATATGTCCGAAGATGATCCCTCCGGCGAAGCCCGCCACGGTAACGAAGCCAAGCGCAGCGTATATGGCGGCAACAAAGGACAGGGTGTTGGTTCCGAGCCGGAACAGGGCCCCCGCTCCGGATCCAGTTCTCTGGGAGAAGGAGCAGGGACCAGAAAAGAAATCGCTGGTTCACGGCAGGTGGTCCTATCTGCGGAAGGGGTGGGCAGGCGTGGAAGACGGATCGGGTGCCATGGGCACCCGGGTTCCAACCAGGCCCCCGAGCGCGCATCGCGCGCTGACCTTCGGGCAGCCAAACCTCAGAGCCCACCGGGACCAGCCCCGTCAGCAGGACCCGCCAGCTTCCCGGGGAGGCGCAGCTAAAGCCTCGTGCGGTTTTCTGGAGGGTCGCCTCCAGCCCGTGTAGGCAAACCAAAGCTCCTCTGCCGGTCGCTGGACCGCGCTGGCGTGTAGTGGAAGTGCTCATGCTCAGGTGTGTGCGGCGGCAAGGCGCCGCTGCCTGGCCCCTGTTAGATTGCCTTCAATTGGTCTCACACCGGAAGGAAACCCATGCCGCAGCCGTCGCCCGAGCACGCCCCCATCATGCGCAAGATGTCCGACGAGATTCTGGAAAAGTTCCCGGACGCCTCGGTGTTCCAATGGCACGTCCTCGATCCCGACATGTTTTTGAACTTTGACAAGCCCCCCGCCTTTGCGAACCTGGACAGACCCCGGGCCTATGTTGCAGTACTGCTGGACAAGGACGGTGAACGGATCGGGAATGAGAGCCTTGACGCGCCGGAAAATCTCATCGTTGCCCGTTACGAGGATGAACTCGGCTGGTCCGGACGGGAAGAGGGCATCGGATACGTCTACTCCGTCACTGAGGCGAGGGAGATCACCGACATCGAAGGCACGGGCACTCTGGATCCGGATTTCGAGGATCACCCTGGCCTGGAAATGTTCCGGTAGGGTCTCCGGCGCAATACCGGCCAGCTAACGCGCGGCGAAATTCTTCACGTAGTTAGGGCGCATGGTCGTGAGCAGGTGCAGTTGCGCTTCGACGCGATGTGGGACGCCCGGGCTCAGACGATTGGTCCTGATGAAAGCGACCGATGTCTCCGGGGATTGGGGCGGCCGGACTGCGCGGGCAACAACAACACTTGTACCGCTTGTACCGTTTTCAGGAAAAAAATACGGTACAGCTGGCAAAGCGTTGTTCAGGCCGGGAATCATGGGTTCGCAGGGGTGGTATGTGTATTTATTTAAGATCAACTTCAAAAAAATACGGTACAGGCCAAAAAGCCCGCCATTTCAAGCAATATCGGCCCTTGAGTACTGGGTTGTACCGTTTGTACCGCCAAACTCGTACTTTTCCACGTACATGCGCACGCATGCGCGCACACGCATTGAACCGAAAAAAATCCGGTACACGCGGTACATGGTTGTTTTGGGTGTCGATTCCCCTGGTTTAGCAACAAAAAAGCCTGTACCGTTTCCAGGAAAAAAACGGTACAGGCTATTGGTGAGGGCCGGTCGAAACGGCTGTTTTCCCATGTCAGGACGGGTTTTTCGGGTTGTACCGTTTTTCACTAAGAAACGGTACAGGGTGTGCCAATAGGGGCTATCAGCGCCCCAGGGTGCCACACGCGGCCCATGACGCCTTGCCCTGTGCCTTGGCGGCGTCAGCGGACGTCTTGTAGGTGGCGAAGGCCTTTGGCTCGGGTTCGCCGCTGGGGTACCAGGCTCCGGCGAATCCCGCACTGACCAGCCTGGTGCCCAGATCCGAGGGACCGAAGTACATGTAGGCCAGCGTGCGGTCATGCTGGTCTTTGCGGTCGGCCTTCTCGTCGTACCTGACCACCACAGCCGCATCAGGGCTGATAATCCGCTCAAACTCGGCCTTGGCTTCCGGGCCACCGCACTGATCCATCTCGGGAGCGTCGATGCCCAGCAGACGCACGGTGACAGGTTCTCCCTCAGGATCGCCGGTTTTTTCACTCACAGGCTGGACCTCGGCGGTGTCTCCATCGACGGCACGCACGAACCGCGCGGGGAACTCCTTGACCTCGGGCTCTGCGGAGGCTTCAGCGGTGCTCGTCGTCGTTTGCGGCGACGCGTCCTCGGCTTCACCGGAGCCGCAGCCGGCCAGTCCCAAAAGCAGCGATCCGGCCAGGATACTGACCCCGATGAACCTCGTCGTGCCTTCGTTCTCAAGAAGCTTCTTCATGCGGGTTGTTCTCCTGTGTAATTCGTTGGTTTATGGCTACTCCAGTGTTGCATCGGTTTCATTACACCAGCTATTCTGGGGTTCACGCTGCTTTCGGGCCAGTGTATGTGTGAGTGTGGGATTGCATAGCAATCTTTGTCGGAGGGTTTCCTGTGGGAGGGAGACCCTCCGACCTTTTAATGTCCGTCCGGCAGTGGTCGGTAAGGGTCATTTGCGGTCGGGATTAAAAAATATGGGCCGCCGCGACTTCGCTGCCGGTGCAGTCGAGAAGCCGCGACGGCCCAAATTGTAGTGAACCAGTCTCACAGTCTGGAGACTCGGGAGTGTTTGGTGTTACCGCACGCCGACACAGGGCGACTCGACGACGTAGACGATCTCCAGCCCGGCCCGGTAGTAGGCGCCGAAGCGAACCTCGTACGGCCGGAGGCTCAGGGTGCTGAACCCCGGCACCTCGGACATGAGGTCGAAGAAACGCCTTGTCTTACGAAGCAGTCCGGCAGTGTCATAGGCCTCGAACTTGAACCGATGGTAGAAGCCGGCCTCGGTGGTCGGTTGGCCGCCGACGTGGAGCTGCGCGCCCCTCAGGTCAGAGGTCCGCGGAGCCAGCAGCTGGCCGTCGTTGTTGTACCTGGTGTGGCTGACTCGCATAGCTCTCACCTCCTTGTTTGGGGCCTCGTGTTTCGGCAGCTCTTGTTGTCCCGGCATTGACCAGGAACTGTTCAATCCCACCCCCGGTGACCTGGATCAGGTCACCACCCCGGCATCCCCTGCTTTTTTGATGCTCAAATACCCGAAGCCAACACCCTGGCCGGGTATTTGAGCCATCAGCCATTTGGCACTCCCCCAGGCTGCTTTTCGAGCCCAAAAAAAGAGGGCCTGAGTGCGTCGGAACGCACTCAGGCCCTGTGCTGTGACAGCACATGCTTATTTACCCGCCAGGGATCCAGAACCGGATCCCGCAGCACCGGACGTCATGATCGCCGTACCGGCCCCTCCAAGGGGCGTGTACAGGCGGATCAGGAGCAAAACCAGCACCGCGCCTCCCAACATCACAAAGGTCAGTGAGCTGAACCCGGACACGAAGGCCGGCGGAACGACCATTGACACCACGTTGAAGGCGGCATGCATCAAGACCCCGGGGGTCAGCCGGCCGGTCTGTTCATAGACCGCCGCCAGCAGGAACCCCAGCGGCACCGTGGCCGCGATCTGTACCAGGTTCAGGTGCATGAGCGAAAACACAGCAGAGCTCAGTGCGGCCGCCGCCAGCGGGCGCGTGTGGAAGCGCAGCCGTGGATACACCACACCCCGCATGAGCATCTCCTCCCCCAGTGGCGCCAGAACCAGGGCAACCAGAAGCATCAGCAGCACCGGGGTCCCGGCCTTGGCGGAGGCGTACTCATCGAAGTTCCGTGATCCGAGCAAGCCATACAGCCACACGGCCGCCGTCTGCCCGACCAGCCAGCACAAGACCAGGCTGGTCAGCACCAGTGGCCAGAACCCCGGTCTCCGGGCAGCGGAACTGCTGTCCCCGGGAAGCCCGTCCCCCGCCTGGCGTGTCCAGCGCCGCCAGAGCAGGCCAGCTGCGAACAGCACCGCATTGGCCGCGGCGGATCCGATGGCCGGACTGCCTGACAGCAGTCCGGCGGCCAGGGCGGCGCCCAGGTAGAGAATCAGGGCACCTGTAATCACCGCCAGCGATGACAACCAGCCCCGAGGGGTGTTGATGGGGTTGGGCATGACACGCCTTTCTAGAAGGGAGGTTCTTCGACGACGGAGGAGACGACTGCCTGGACCGAGACGTTGCCCCGGAAGTTGTTCATCGAGAATGAGACGCGCAGCCGGATGTTGCGCTCCTCCGGAAGCGGCGAGTCCGCACGTTCCTTCAGTTCCATGAGCTGATCGGCCGAGTTCCACCACAGGCACTTGAGCCCGTTACGGGTCGTCAGCCTGATGTGCTGGTCTTCGGAACCCAGGGTGTGAATGTGGCACTGGGCCAGATCCAGTACCAGCTCGAACTCGGGGCGGGGGAACCCGTGGCCGAAAGGCACCAACATCTCGATCCGTTCAGTCATCGTGGCGATCCCCTCGATGTCGCTGAGGTTCGCGTCGCAGTCCTCTGTGGATCCGAAACGCAGGTCCGGGGCCGTGGCATCGAAGAATTCTCCGCTGCTGACCAGGTCAGCCATGAGGCTCTTCGCTGCTGCCGACATCGCCTGGTGGAAACGCAGCAGCTCGTCATGGTCGCTTACCCGCACACCACACGCGTTCTCGTGCCCGATAGCCGTGAAGCCCGCGGCGGTCATGGTTTCGATGATCGGAAACCAGAACGGTGAACGGGCCGAACCTCCGGTGGGCTGGGTTGTGTCGGCCGTGCGGTGGACCACGACAGTGGGTGTTCCGGTGCGGTGCATCAGCTGCGCGGCGATTAGCCCGAGCATTCCAGCCGGCGCTTCCGAGAAATAGACATACGGAGCCAGCGGCTGGTCCGTACTCTCAATCTCCTCCAGGTGCTGGATCGTGAGTTCCTTGCGCAGCTCATTGCCCTCGATGACTCGGCGCATACACTCCGCCTTCTGCTCTGGCGTGGGTGCGATGAACACTCCGAAGCAGTCCGACATCGAGCCACCGATGCGTCGTGCTGCGTTGAAGGCCGGACCCAGGTAGAACCCGTAAAAGCCCTCGTTCACGTCGGTGATGGACCGGAGCTTTCCGACCTTGGTGAATTCCCTCAGGGCGATGCTGAAGCCCTCAAAGGCTGCGACGAATACCGGATTATGACCTCCGGACCGCAACAGAGTCATCAGGGTAGTGGAATTGATGTCCGCTTCCTCCTCCGGGTCATCAGGCGGGGCGACGTAGAGCAGGCGCGCCAGCGAGACGGAGTCCCGGACCAGCTGCCGGTTCTCATAGAGCAGCGGCATGACATCCGAGATCGTCCCAATCCCCGCGAAGAGCTTCAGCATTCGGATGCTGTCCAACTTCCGGGGCAGGTATTTGAGCGTCCACGCCTCCAGCACCTGGTAGAGCACATGGGCACCGCAGATGCCGGGGTGGGCGTACGTCTCGTCGATCCGGGCCGGGTCCACGGTGATGTCGGCGTTCGAGCCGGGGCTGAGCTCAACGTGGTGGTCGGTCACCAGCGTGGTGATCCCCAGGCTGCGTGCCAGCGCGATTCCTTCGTGGGAGTTCACGCCGCCGTCGCAGGTGATGATGGCCTTTACCGCCGGGTACTGACTGTGTACCTCAACGATGTCGGCCGTCGTGACATCGTGGCCCCGGTTGTAGTCCGGGATATGCAGCGTCACGTTGAAGCCGAGTTCACTGAAGCCGGCGTAGCCGAGCACGCCGGATGTGATTCCGTCCATATCGAAGTCCGGCACAACAACAAGCAGCTCCTGGCTGTTGTGGATTCGCTTGAGTTCAAGGAGCATCCGGTCCAGGTCCAGGAGGGTGTCATGTTCGGGCTGGTCTATGGCGGCAAGGTATTCGTCGGTCCAGCCGCGTCGTTCGCGCAGGAGGCTGAACAGGTCAGGTGCCTCGCCGCTGTAGGTGGTTGCTGCAATTCCTGGGAGTGCAGGCGGAGCGAACTGTGTTTCTGTGCTCATTGTTTTCTCCTGTGGGTTGGGCAGTAGCGGGGCGGGGATCCGGCCGGCTATTCAGCCAGTTGCAAGGTCAGGCGCACGTAGCTGCCGTCGTCCTGTCGGCGCAGTCCTGCCTCCGGAGGCAGCAGCATCAGGCAGCTCAGCCCGGCTGCCTGCAACTGCTCCAAGACCACGGCCGTGATGGTGCCGTCGGAAACGTCGATGCCAGGTCCGGAGTCTTCAGCCGGGGCCGGCATCAGCACGACGTTCGCGTCGATGGCGGCGATGTTTCCAGGGTCGAAGGATGTTGTGCCCTGGGAGCGGGAGCGAATCACCTCCACGAGGGGACGATTTTCTTCATCCACTTTCGGCGGCACCGTGTCGAAGATGGTGTAGTCGATCCCGGACTCCAGAAGCTGGTGGGCGGTGACGATTCCCGCTTCAGTGGAAATGTCCACGATGGCGCTCTCGATTTTCTGGCGGGCCACGAGGGATGCGACAGTCTCGCGGAGCAGGAAGGAGCTTGTCCGCCCATCCGCCAGGAAGGCCACCGTCCGCACGATCGTGTTCTGCGTGACCGGCGTGTCTTCGACCCAGGAGTCGGTGTCCTCGAAGATGAGCTCCTCGGGGAGTGCCTCTCCCTCCGCGGAGTTTCCTTCTCCGAGGTCCGTACCGGCGGGGGCTTTCGTGCTGGCTGCTTCATTCATGGGTAGCGCTCCGGTTCTTGTTGACGGTTGGTTGGGATCTGATGATCGAGTGAATGGCCCATCCGTTGGGCCGGGCCTAAACAAACAGCGCCCGCACCCATAAGGGAGGGGCGCTGCATGGCCTGTGCCGGGGAGATTCAGGTTCCGGCATCCTGGTGTTCTTCAAGCGGGTAGGGACAGGTGGCCTTGGAATCGAACTGGGAGATGTGATCGTCGTAGACGTCTCTGCGATGACGGGGGTTAGTCGTCGAGGTACTCCCTGACGTGTGTGCTGTAGGAAACGATGAAGTCGGAGCCGGAGACCCCAATGATTTCCGCTGCGGATTCACGCGGGCGGCCGAACTTGAAAGCTGCCCCGTGGGCGTAGTCCTCCGGTGTTGCCCCCTCCCCCGTGGTCGATGAGACGACATAGCGGAGGTAGATTTCCTTGTCCAGGACCACGGTGACCGTAACGTTGCCGTCGGTGTCCATCAGGACTTCAGCCTGTTCGGCGTTCATGGGAAGGTTGGGCAGGGTGGAAATTTTCTCTACTTCGGAGATGAATCCGGTCGTGCACTCCCTGGCCCAAGCTGCGTTATGGGTGCGACTGCCATGGGGATTCTGCGGGCCGTTGCAGCCGACAGCGTCGTGACTGGCGGTGGAGGTCAAGCTCTTGAGCATGGCGGTTCGTCTTTCCGGCTGGGATGAAGTTTTATTCAGGAAGGATTCACGCGTGTGTGACGCACTTGTGAGAACAGCCTACCCCCACCTTCATCCATGTCTCGCCCGGGTCACCTTTGGTGACCCCGTGGCGAGGCTATTCGGGGTCATCGACAAGTGAACGGGCAGGTACAGAAAAGAACCCCGTACGCGTCCGGCCGAGCCGGGGTGTACGGGGTTCCAGTAGATCCAGGGGTGGTTCGTCGGGCTGGTTCCTCATCAGCTGTTCATGGCTAGCTCTCCAATCCACGCTCAATCCTTGACTGAGACAGATGAGTCCTCGCTGAGGTCAATCCTCACGAACTCGCCGCTCGCTGTGTCGGTGACGGTGAAGATGCATGCGTCGTCCGTGCCGGCAAAGCACCGACCGAATTGCTCCCGCCACACCTTCGCGGCAGCTTCCTGCGGAGTCGAACCCGTGCTGTCGATCTCCCAGGAGACGATCCAGTCGTGGGTCTCGGGGTAGGGCCACTCCTCGCTGATCTCCTGAATCTCCTCTGGGTCCAGATACACCACACCGTGTTCGGTCTCGATGGACAGTGTGCCCATGACGAGACCCGAACGGTTGATCGGACCGGTGATCAGCGACAGACCTCCGTGGCCTCCCACGAGGCTGACGACGCCGCGTGAGGGGTCGTCAATGATGGCGGGGATGTCACTTACGCGGACGGTGGTCTGGACGGAAGTGGTGCTCTTCATGCTGGTTCTCCTTGGGCGGGTCGTGCTGTCATTCGCACGAATGAATCGAAAAATGATTTACGGAATTGTTTCTGCGAGCAGGACCTGTTTCGCAAAGGACTGGGATCACTCACGACTTGATGGGTCCGCTGCTAGATGGCTTCGCCGGGGTGGGGTACGCGGACCGTCTGCTGAGTGGATCCCTGTCGGTCGACGAGGACGATC